>DAORJH010000076.1:0-8460 GCA_035438925.1 Bacteroidia bacterium
GGGTGAAGATTGATAAAAGTAATTTTTTAATCATGCTTTTAAGTTTTAATTTTATACAAATTTAAGCAATTGAAGCTGAATAATATTATGGCTCTGTTAAGGAATCTGTTCTTATTATTGATCTTTTCATCGATCTCATTTATTGAGTTAAAGGCTCAGAATGAGGCAGATGGACTAGTTAAATGGCTTAGTTTCAAAGAAGCGCAGGAAAAGAACAAACAGGTACAAAAGCCCTTTATCATTGATATTTATACTGATTGGTGTGGGTGGTGCAAGCACATGATGAAGACAACCTATTCCAATCCTGCCTTAGCGAATTACATAAATACAAATTTCTATCCTGTAAAGTTCAATGCAGAAGGTAAAGATACTATCGAGTACAATGGTAAGTTATACAAACCACTTTCAAAAGAACCGAAGACGCCTCATGAACTGGCTATTAAATTTCTTGGCAATAATTTGAGTTATCCTTCTACGATCTTCGTTACGAATAATTTTGAATACAGTTTGCTTACACAGGGATTTCTGGAAGATAAAAAAATTGAACCTATTCTTATTTTCATGGTAGAAAATGCCTGGAGAAGCAGCATCTTTGAGGAGTTCAACAAGAATTTTTCCAGAACATTTTACGATACGGCATTTAATAAGGTAGCAGTGAAAATGCTGACCTTTAAAGAAGCAGAAAAATTAACAGCAAAAAAACCAAAGAAGATCCTTGTTAATATTGGTACGAATTTTTGTAATACCTGCAAGGTAATGACCAAAACCACTTACTGTGATTCTGCAATTGGCAATTACATCAACAAGAATTTTTACGTCGTGAATTTTGATGCAGAATCGAACGATACCATACTGTACAAAAAAGAAAAGCATTACAAGATCCCATTGAATGGTTATCCTCTTCACAGTTTGGCTGTTCGTCTCACCAATAATCGTTTTTCATTACCATCACTTTGTGTTTTGGATGAGCAACTGAATCCATTGGAGACCTTGAATTTTTACCAGTCTCCTCAGCAACTAAAGCCTGTGCTTGAATTCTTTGCCGGCAATATTTACAAAACCAAAACGTGGAATGATTTTATAAAAGAATACAGTACGGGTCAGTCTACCAAAGCAACAAAAAAATGAAAGCAGCCACAATCCATCACTTGAATTCCGGATTGATCGTTCTTTCCTGTTTCATTGCTTTTTTCATTCCCTTCGAATTGTTCCTTTTTTCCTATGCTGTTTTAGGCCCCCTGCATTATCTCACTGAGATCGGTTGGTTGCACAAGAAGAATTATTTTACAAAAGGAAAATACGATTTCATTCTTTTGGGTATAAGCTGTTGCATACTCGTTTACTGGAACTACATTCCACCGAAGTCCCACACCTTGATGGCTGATATCATTTTACTAAGCGCCTTGTGCAGTTTCGCATTTGTATTCATGAAAGACTGGCTTTATCGTGCAGCCGTTATTTTGCTTTCTTTATTGACCGTAGGTTTTCTCAATGACATGACCCATTACTTCACCTGGGCCGCCATTTTTTTGCCAACTATCATTCATGTTTTTATTTTCACCTGGGCTTTTATGCTCTATGGCGTTTTAAAGGAAAGATCCTGGCAAGGGCTTGTCTCGATCATCGTGCTCATCATTTGCGCTTTATTGCTTTTCAGTATTCAGCCACAGAATCTTTTTTACCCTGTCAGTGAATACATTCAAAAAGCCTATTCGAACTTCGTTCTGCTTAATTTCAGTTTGGTCAACTTTCTAAACATGGATCAATTCTCGGATATAGCACAGGTATTCAATACCAATGCGGGATTTGTGATCATGCGTTTTATCGCTTTTGCTTACACCTATCATTACCTGAACTGGTTCTCTAAAACTTCAGTGATCAAATGGCATCTTATTTCCAAGAAAAGTTTACTCATCACAATTGGCATTTGGTTGCTTTCGGTTGCGATCTATGCCTATGATTATTCTTTGGGAATGAACGTCTTGTTCTTCCTTAGTTTCCTGCATGTTTTTCTGGAATTCCCGCTGAATATCGTTTCCTTTACCGGAATTGGAAAGGAAGTGCTGGCTTTTCGTAACGGAAAATGACCTTTCCTGTTTATTAACAGGGCCTTTAAGATATTTTACTTCGACTTCCCTGATTCAGACTTGATAATTTGCCTAAAATTGCTTAAATTTAATGTTAGCATTTAGAATGAGAGTTTTAGCCCTGATAGTAATTGGTGTATTTTTTTGGTCAGGAAAGGTATTGCCTGATAAAAAAGATGATGTTCCTGTGAAGGCAAAACTTCGTCCTGATTCAGCCATTTTCTTTTCAGAACCCGGATTATGCGGAAGTGTAGTTGGTTTGGTGAATCCACACACGAACAAAAACGAAGACTACATCTTTGATCAAGCACTTTATAATTTCAGGGTAGATACTTTGCCTCAGGTGATCTTCTGGAGACAGATCATGAATTTGCACCAGGATAGTTCCATACTTTGTGTTGCATCCAACAGAAGCTTTATTCAAAAAGTAAGTAATAAGGAATGGGATAAACAATCCGATGAACAGAAAAAAGCTTTCAGAGATAGCTTGAAATGTGTTTTAGGATTAGACACGAATGAAAGGATATTACTCACCGCCGGAAAAAAATTCTTTTACGATTTCAATAAAACTTATTTGAATTTTCATAGGGGAATAAATTGTTTTGTCGAAAATGAAGTGGATCCTTGGTATGCGCAAGCCATCCTCTTGATCGAAAGTCCAAATAAATTACAAAAATCAAATGCCGGGGCGTATGGACCATTTCAATTAATGAAAGAAGTTGCCCGATTATTTGGGTTGAAGGTGAACAAACACATAGATGAAAGAGCAGATTTTGACAGAAGTGCTTATGCAGCCAGCAGTCTCATTAAAAAAGTGTGCATTCCCAATGCAAGAAGGATATTGGATTCTTTAGGAATTAACAATTACAGAGAAGATGAATTATGGTTTAGAATGCTGGTAATGCATTGTTATCATGCCGGTTCAGGTAATGTACAGTCTGCTTTGTTCACGTTCCGTCCACAGGAAGGAAATATGGATTTGATCTATAATCTCTGGCGTGCACAAACCAGAAGATTCAAAAGTGCCTCTCAGAATTATTCTCAGCTGGTACTTGCCGCAATGCTCGAAATGAATGATCGTGTCAGCGCACTTGATAAGCTGGCCGGCACGCTAAGTATTAATTCTTCTTCAAGCAGTGGAAAACTCAATTGAACGATCTGTGGACATTCAAAACGCACTTTCGAAATCTTATTCTTACAAACAATACCGCGAGTTGATCGCTGCACTATTGCAAGAAAATAAAACTACCGGAGCTGATCAAAGCGAGGCCATGATAGCCTATGCAAAGATCAATGAGCAGCGAATGAAACGCCTTGACAAAACAGTTGAATTGCTTCCAGAATTAAAGAACTATCTGAATGAATTGAAAAGAAAGCTCACCTTTGTGGTATTGACAGAAGGATGGTGTGGCGATGCAGCCCAAAATATTCCTGTTTTTTCTTTGATAGAAGAAGCATCAGACAAGTTCGAACTGAAGATCATATTAAGGGATGAGAATTTAAGCATCATGGATCAATACCTTACAAAGGGTGGAAGGGCCATTCCAAAATTGATCTGCCTTGATACAGAAACGAAGAAAGAGTTATTCAATTGGGGTCCACGTCCTGTTCCCTGTCAGCAATTGGTAGAGCAAATGGTATCTGAAGGAGTAAGTAAGGAAGAAAGAGGAGAGAAGATCCATTTATGGTATGCGAAGGATAAGACGCAGCATTTGCAAAGAGAGCTTTTACACTTACTAAAGATCGTTCAATAAAAAAAGCCCCTCTTTCAAGGGGCTTTCGAATTACTTACCCGCAGGTTTTACAGGTGCTTTGGGCGGATTGAAATAATATTTAGCTTTCGCATTTTCAGGATCCAGTTCTTTCACCTTATTCCACATTTCATCGGACTTTGCTTTGTCCTTTTTAGTTACGTAATAAGATCCAAGAAATTCATAGGATTCGATGGCTTCTTTCTTGTAAGTAGTTGCCATTTCTTCCGGCTTGATCAGGCTCAATACTTTATCGTAATGCATTTTTGAATTGTCTGTTGTCACTTTTGGATCGATGAGTGAGTTAACACGACCTCTCCAGATATACGCTTGGATCCATGATGGATTTTTTCTTACAAGATTAGAGAAGGCAGTATCAGATTTAACCAGCATTGGAGCGGATTCTGCTTCCTTTGCGGCCTTTTGTTTTGCATCTTTGATCGCTCCAGCTTCATTGATCTTATTCACTGCAGGAAAATAAAAGGCTCTTCCTAAGTTAAACCAGTCATTGTTATTCATAGAGGAAGCACTGCGCGCGATCTTTTTTTCGTAGTAGAGAACAGCTTTATCGTATTTTTTATTTTTATAAGATGCATTGGCAATTTCACTGTAAATATCTCCTGCCAAAGAAGTATCGAGGGCAATGGCTTTTTCCATTTCAATGATCCCTAAACTGTCCTTACCTGTTTTGGTCAATAACATTCCCTTGTATTTGTAATCTGTTCCAAGATATTTGAAATTCGGTCCGGCTTTGGTAAAGAAATCATTCAGCACACTTAATCCTTTTGTATAAGCATCTTTGTCTGTTTTATCTCCCATTTCATAATAACTCATTCCGGCAATACGATCCAGATACACATTCTTGAAATTCGTCTTTTTAAGATTTTCGTATTCGGTTATCGCCTCTGTGTACTGTTTATTTTTGTACAATGCGCTCATGAAACGGTAACGTGCATAATCGCTGTTATTCAGCTCCAGGTATTTTTTCCAGTTCTCGATGGATTTGGAATTCTGACCAGCGAGAAAATAAAGTTCTGCAATTTCTCTGTAGGCAGGAGCAAAGGTTGGATCGATCGCCAAGGCGGCCTTGTATTTTTCTAAAGCAAGCTGGTAATTTCTTCCACGCTGATATAATTTCCCTTCACGTAAGATCCCTTTCGCGCTTTTTGGATTTAAGGTAGTGGCTTGTTGGTAGCTTTTGATGGGGCCGCTTCCGTCCGTTGGATTTTTTTCCAATTGAGCATCTCCCAACAGAATATAATTTTCCGCATTCTTCGCATCCAGTTTAATGGCATTGTTCACCTGAATGATGGCTTCATCCGGATTCTTATTATCTGTGATAAGCCATGCTTCTGCGATCCTGCGCATCACTTCCGCATTTTTATTTTGCGCTACTGACCCGGCTTTGAAGAACTGAGCTTTCGCATCGTTTACATTACCTTTGTAGAGCAGCACTTTTCCAAGTCCGACATAATTGAGTGGGTTGGTGGCGTTCACCTCTGCACCTTTTGCGTAATAGGTATTGGCACTGTCGATGAGGGTTGCATCTTTATCCAGTAAAGCATTGCTGTAAAAATTCTCTCCTAAATAGAAATAGTATTCTCCTTTCGCCGGATCTTTTGCGATCAGTGATCGAAGGTCCATTGCAGCCGCATCATAACGCTCGTTCTCTGTTTTCGTAATTGCATCCTGAAGTGTTTGTCCGTAACTGATCAATCCCATTAGAGATAATCCTGCTGTAAAAATGTAATTTTTCATAGTAAGCTTCTTGACTTTAAATGTACTATTTTATTGTTTTGCAAGGGTCATGCCAGATACCCTTTTCTATTGGCATTTTAAGGTATTTTAAGAGTTTATTTCTATTTTTCATTGCCTCCTGTACTCATTGCCTCAAAATTCACCTTTACCATCCTTTCCTGCTGTTTGCTGGGCAACAAACCTTGTTTTAAAAATGTCATTTGTCCTTTCGGACCAGCAACGAAACTTTCAAATCCTTTGGCAAGACTGAAATCATTCGATCTACGATAGATGAAAACTGAACGCGTGAAAGGATAGGAGCAAAGTTTAAAGGCACTTTGACTGGGATATACATATTCCTTCTTCTTATTCTGTACAGGTAAAAACTTGATCTTGTCTTTCACTTTTTTGTAAAGGAGATCATCGGTGTCGCTTAACCAGGCAAAATCAATGAAGGCAATGGTATTCTTATTTTCAGAAACAAATTGGATGGTCTCGGGAGTGGAACCTAAAACACCGCAATGCGACGCGAAATGTTCTTTTTGAAGCAATGAATCCAAGAGGTAATGCATAACACCGGAGTTCTTTTTATCGAAGAGGACATTTACTTTCAATTCATTTCCTATTGTATCCTTCAACTCATTGCTTTCACTAAGTAAATGGGTGATCTCCTCTAATGTCAATTGTGACAATGGTGTTTCGATATTGGTGATCAAGGCTACACCACTGATCGCTACAGTAGAAAAGAAGGGGATCAGATTAATTGATTTAAAAGACGCTTGTTCTTTTTCGCTTAATGGCCTTGATATTAGAATGGCTTTACAGCTGTCTTTGAACAAGGCTTCCACAGCTTCATTCTCAGAAGTTTGGATCAGTTCAACTTTCGCTTCGTGATATTGTGATTCAAAAGTGTAAGCCTGATTCTTGATGTGCAATTCCATTCCTTCATCGTAATAAACTTTCAGTTTGCCGGATGTTGGAGAATTGTCCTTGTAGTCATTCTTGAAATAGGGTTCAGTGCATGAATGAAATATTCCACAAAGGCTGAAGAGAGAATAGACGAATATGGATGCGACTTTATTCAACTTTCTTTTTTTTCATAACAGAATAGAGCCTGTAACTGCGATAGGCAGCATAAGCAAAAAGCACAGTGATAAAAAAAGTACGTTTCGTTCCATACAATCTATCTTCCAGCAGATCTGTGAAAGTAAAGGCAAAGGCTCCGGCTGTGACGATCAGCACCATGATCATACCGAACCAAAGTGTTATTTGTTCAACGAAAGGTTTCATTTCTGTTTTTATAAAAAAAGCCATAATCATCGGGTGATCATGGCTTTTCTTTGAGTTAGGTTCTATTATTGAATTTTGAAACTGATAGGAAGATTGAAATAACATTTCACTGCACGTCCGGTCATTTTCGCAGCTTTCCATTTTGGCATTGATTTCACAACGCGAATAGCTTCTTTATCACAGTCTCCACATCCCGAAACTCCTTTTAAAACTTCCACGTTGCTGATATCTCCATTCTCACTTACAACGAATTTCAAAAAGCACTTTCCACTGATACCGGCTTCACGAGCCATGGCAGGATATTGAATATTGCCCTGAATGTATTTCATCATGGCTGTTACGCCACCTGGAAATTCTGCTTGTTCTTCCACGATCGTAAAGATCTCCGGAGCTGCAGGTTCTGTTGGTCCTTTTTCTTCCGTAGGAGGAGCAACAATGTCTTTGTCACCTTCCTGATCCTTCACTCCCACATTCACATCCTTTACTTCTTCCTGTAATTTTTGAGGTTCTTCTTCCACAGCATCATCCTTAATAACCGGCGGAACGAATTTCACCATTTCTACCATTGGTGGTGGTGGTGGTGGTGGGGGAGGTGGAGGGGTTTCTTCCACCGGTGGTGGTGGAGTCAGATCCTCAACAATATTACTCATGTCCTGAACGATCTCTTCTTCTTCAGGACGGCTGTCAATGAATTTTTTCACACCTGTTAGAACAAGGGAAAAAGCGATCAGTCCGCCAATAACGAAAGTTACTGTACGGTTGTAATTTCTTCTGATCTGGTAGGCTCCGTAGGCCGTGTTTCGCCCTTCGAAAACAAGATCGTTTCTGTTATCAAAGGTTGCGTCGTTCCAAGTATTCATTTTTAATTTTTTTAATGGTTAATCATTATCCTTTATCTTTTAGATGCCGGATCTTTTGTTATTCCATAAATCAACCACCTGTTTTTTCTAAGATCATATCCATTTCAGGCTTCAAAATATCCACCACAACATATTTTCCGATCAAATTGATGTTGATCTCATCGATCACATCGATCACATTCTTATAAGTGGCTTTGTCATCTGTTTTAATAAGGATAGTAGGCGCCAGTTTATTAGACTTCACTTCCCTTACCATCCTTTTATAAGTAGAGTCTACTATCTGTTTGGAATGAAGTTTATCATCCAGTTTACTAATCTCATCTGTTGCCCACTTGTTCTTATCAGCCAGGTATTTGTGAAGACTTTCCTGAGAAAAATTCAATTCACTTAAGGTTGTTTTTGGTCCTTTTTCACCATCTACTGCCTTGTATTCTCCTTCATAGTAGAAGATCCTGTCATCCTTGGTCAATAATATGGTAATACCATTTTTAATTGCCGGAGGAGGAGGGTCATTTGGACTAGGAGGAACCGGAAAGGTGAGTTCCATTGATTTGGGCTTACTGAATGTTGCTGTTAATACGAAAAAGGTAAGCAACAAGAAAGCCAAGTCAACCATTGGAGTCATATCAATACGGGTCGATTGCTTTTTGGCGCGTTTTTTACCGCCTTTATGGCCACCGCCGCCGCCTTCTGCTATTTCTGCCATTATTTAAATTCTTTAATGTTTTTGATTAG
>DAORJH010000077.1:0-8458 GCA_035438925.1 Bacteroidia bacterium
AGTGCAATGTTATTTGTTTCGGCCAAAGTTTCACAATTAGCCTTATTGCCTCAAGGACAAATTGAAGCAAAAAGCCGTGTACTAAATATGGTAAAACAAATGGATGAAGAAGGATTTGGAAACTGTACCAATACCGGTGCCTGTGAAGCGGAATGTCCGAAATCCATTTCCCTTGAAAACATTGCCAGAATGAACAGAGAATATCTTGGCGCAAGTTTTTTGCAAAATAAAATTCACTAACTAATAGTGCTCTTCTAAAAGCCGTTTCTTAACAGGAACGGCTTTTTTTATTCCTTGTAATTAAATAATGGAGTACATCTTCCCCGGCATGCTTTTGATCAAATTTGCAAATTCCATTTGAAGCAAGAGTGCGGCCACTTTGCTAATCGTCAAACCACTTGCGTAGCAGATCTCATCTATATGCAATTCTTTTTTCATGCTGAATGCATTCATCAGCTTTTTCTCATCCTCCGTCAAATTCAACAATAAAGGGATCTGTGCGCTTTTCTTTTTCGCATCTTTTTTCTCTTCCCATTGCATGGCATACAAAAGATCGGCCGCGCTTTCGATCAACACAGCTTTATTTTGCTTGATCAATCCGTTGCCTCCTTCCGCCAGCGGATCTCCTGCCCTGCCGGGAAAAGCAAAAACATCCTTGTTATAACTATTTGCTATTGTAGCCGTGATCAAACTTCCTCCTTGCCTTTTACTTTCCACCACAACAAGGGCATCGCAAAGGCCGGCAACGATCCTGTTTCTCTTAGGAAAATTTACTGCATCAGGATTCGTTCCGCTCATAAAATCAGTGAGCAAACCTCCTTGCTTGATCATTCTCTTTGCAATCTTATCATGCAACTGAGGATAAATTCTATCCAATCCATGTGCAAGTACACCTACGGTTTCAAGCCCTGTATCCAAAGCATTTTTATGGGCGCAAATATCTACCCCATAAGCGAGTCCACTGATCACCAACACATCACTTGCCTTGAGCTCGTTGACCAATTCCTTTGTTTTCTCTCTTCCATATTCACTGGGTTTACGACTGCCCACAACGGCCACTATTTTTTCTTTGTTCAGATCAGCATTTCCTTTGTAGAAAAGCATGATGGGACTATCACTGCAGTATTTCAAGCGGCTTGGATAGTCTTCCTCCGTAAAAAACAGCGTCTTGATCTTATACCGTTGAATGAATTTGATCTCCTCTTCTGCCCTTTTCAGAACATCTTTGTTTTTCATAATAGAAGCAGCAAGCGTCTCCCCAATACCCGGCACCTTCACCAGATGCGCTTTTTTTTGTTTAAAGACTTCCTTTGGACTGCCACAATAAGCAAGTAAGCTTTTGGCATTCACATCCCCTATTCCATCAATTAAAGTTAAACCCAGCTGGTATAAAATCTCATCCCTTTCCATTAAAAATATTTCAAATTACCCTCGTATTTATTACCTTGTAGCAATTATTCTGCATTGAACAAATTTACATCCATAATTGTATTGGTCCTTGCTCTATTTTGTAGCAATATTTTTGCGCAGAATACCTATCGCGTCAGAGGCGATGTTTTTGATGAAGCAAGTGGCGATTCCATTGAAGGTGCCATCATCAAGATCGATGGGAAAATGGTTGCCGTCTCTAATGCCAAAGGATTTTTTGAAGCCTGGTCCGTTCCGGGTGAACATACTATTACTTGTTCCATGCTGGGGTATCATACCAGATCCATAACTGTGAACTGGAAAGAAGGTGAGAATGCTTATTACGGTTTTTATTTAGCGGATGCGAATGCCGCTTTAGAAGAAGTGGTTATCAGCGCTGGGAAATTCGAACAAAAAGTAAGTGAGGTAACCGTGAGTATGGAAATATTGAAATCAAGTTTGATCGAAAATAAGAACTCCACTTCACTGGATCAGATCATGAGTCAGGTGCCCGGTGTTACCATGGCAGACGGACAGGCAAGCATCAGAGGAGGAAGTGGCTTCAGTTATGGTGCCGGCAGCAGAGTGCTGATGCTGGTAGACGAAATGCCCATGATCAGCGCAGATGCCGGCGATATCAAGTGGAATTATCTTCCTATAGAGAATTTAGAACAAGTGGAAGTGATCAAAGGTGCTTCCTCAGCTTTATTCGGATCCAGTGCCTTGAATGGAGTCATCAATTTACGCACCCTTTATGCAAAAGATAAACCCATAACTAAATTCAGCATGTTTTACGGGAGCTTTGATGCTCCGAAGAAAACATATAAATGGTGGCAAGGCAGTTCGCAAACTCAACGAGGTGTGAATTTTTCACATGCGCAGAAAATTGGGAATTTTGATCTTGTTATCGGAGCGCATAAATTCAGCGACGATGGATTCAGAATGCTCGAAACAGAAGACAGAGAACGTTTTAATTCCAATCTGAGATACAACTTTCAAAAGATCCCGGGTTTATCTGTAGGTGTTAACACCAATATGATGAACACAAAAGGGGGCTTGTTCTTTCTGTGGCAGAATTATGATTCGGCTTATATTCCTCAGGGAAGAAATATTCAACGCTATGATAACGATCGCTTGAACGCAGATCCTTATATCACCTATTACAAAGGCTCTAATAAATTCTCCTTACGCAACCGTTATTTCAAAACAAAGAACGTGAACGATAAGAATCAGGGAAGCTATGCTGAACTATATTATTCCGAATTTCAATACCAGAAAAGATTCTCTAATAATTTAAGTCTCACTACCGGTGCTGTATACATGGAACAAATGATACTTGGCGATTCCCTGTATGGAAAACACAAAGGGCAAAATAAGGCAGGATATATTCAAGCAGACAAAAAATTCTTTGATAAACTTAATATTTCATTTGGTTTGAGGGGAGAATTCTATCAGATCGATACGGCAAAAACAACAGGTTATATTCTCCCTCAGAACGGAAAGGGGAAGCTACCTTTTCAGCCTGTAGCAAGATTGGGATTGAATTATCAGCTATTCGAATATACTTTTTTGCGTGCATCCTTCGGACAAGGCTATCGTTTCCCAAGCGTGGCAGAAAAGTTTGTGAATACCTCAGTAAGTGCGTTAAAGATCTTTCCAAATTCATCCTTGCAACCGGAGCGTGCCTGGGGTGCCGAAATTGGAGTGAAACAAGGCTTCAAGATCGGGAACTTCAAAGGGTTTGCAGATCTCTCCGGATTCTATACCGAATATCAGAACATGATCGAATTCGTTTTTGATATTTATCGTCCGGGACCAAGAAGTTTACTCTATACGGAAGATCTGAAATATGCCGGCTTCAAATCGAAAAATGTTGGGCGTGCCACAATTAGCGGATTGGAAACATCCATCACCGGTAATGGTCATCTGGGTCCGGTTAATCTTACTGTTTTCTCAGGTTATACATATATCAACCCCATTATGCCTAACTATAATTCGGCTGTGGATACATTGGGACTTCCTGACATCAATATTTTAAAATACCGCAGTAAACATTTGCTGAAAAGCGATCTTCAGCTCGATTATAAATTCATTTCCCTTGGTTGGAGCGTTCGTTATCAAAGTAAAATTGAAAACATTGATCGCAGATTCGTGATCAGTATCCTTCATGAGTACGATGAGCCGGGTACTGGTTTCAGTTGGGATGATATTCCTTCTACTTATATCTTGCCCGGCCTACGGGAAAACCTGAAGGAATTTCAAAAAGATGTTTGGGTTCATGATACGCGCATTTCTTTTCAGCTGAATAAATTGATGAAACTTTCCTTCATTGTAAATAATGTTTTCAATGTTGAGTATCAGTCGAGGCCCGGCGATGTTCGACCACCCACTCAGTATGTCGGACAACTATCTATAAAGATCTGAGTTTTGCAGTCGCGTTTTTTCAATATTAGCCCGCAATATTTTTATCTTTACGCTTCTTTGTTGATCGGTTTGTTTTACAACTTGCTGGTTCCGCCATTTCAAGTACCCGACGAACACGATCATTTCAGAAGGGTTTACCATTTGGCAAGCGGGCATTTTCTTCCCGAAAAGAAGGGGAACAGACTCGGTGGCGATATTCCTATTTCCTTCAAGGAATACGTACATGCATTTCGACTCACTGCCACCAATTTAAAATATACATTAAACGAAGAACATTACGCAAAAGCTAGAACGATTGAATTAGCTAAAGACGTGAATGAGTTCAATGATTTTCCGAATTCATCCAACTATTCTTTGATCTCTTACCTACCACAAACACTCACTGTTTTTCTTTTCAAAAGCTTTGATTCCCCCTGGTGGCTGATCTATTCAGCAGGAAGAGTATTTACATATCTTTTTTGGGTGATGATCATGTTTCTTCTCATCAAGATCATTCCTATTTACAAATGGCTTTTTACATTCATTCTTTTATTGCCCTCACATATCTTCATTAGCCATTCCTTCAGTGCGGATACAATGACCAATCTGCTTGCTATTACCTTTCTTGTTCTTTGTTTGAAATATGCCTTTGACAAACAAATTTTTACCACGAAGCGTTTACTTATTTTGCTTCTAATAGGAGCCGGGCTGGCCCTTTCGAAAATAGTCTATGTAGGAATGATCTTTTTATTCTTTCTCGTTCCTGCCACTGCATTTAAAAACAGAAAGCAGCGATTTATCATGGCAGGTGCTTTGATCCTATTTAGCTTCACGATCGCTTTGTTGTGGTCAGCACAGGTTAAGTCCAACATGATCTCCTATTCTGATTATGATCCGGCTTATAAAGATTTTTGCTGTATCTCGCATTGCGCTGATTTTGCTGCACAAAAAGATTTGATACTTTCCAAGCCCCTCTATTTTCCGAAAGTGATCTGGAACAGTTTATTCCGTCATCCCTATACTTATCTCGTGGGATACATTGGTAATTTCGGCAACAATGATGTTCCAATGCCTCGTTCTGTTTTTTATCTCATTTATTTATTCATTGTCATTCTGGCATTGAGTGAAAAAAATAATTTCGTTTTCACTTCCAGGCAGAAAATTCTTCTTGTCTTTACATCTTTCGGCACCTTTGTACTTTTATTGCTTTCACAGCATTTGGCCTGGGATTGTGTTGGCGAAGGCATTGTGGATATTGTGCAAGGAAGATACCTGATCCCGCTGTTTCCTTTGTTGTTCTTCTCATTCAAAATTTCAAGGTTTCCTGTTCTCAGGTCAGCAATGGTTCCAATCCTTATTGTCTTTATACTTGTTCAGATCGTTTCCTGTGTTTTGATCTATGATCGCTATACACGTGAAACCTTTAGCAGTAAAATTGAATGGGATTGTGATGTTGAAAAAGAGCAAAGCAATCTTCTTGGCACAAGTGTTTCTTCTATAAATGTAGAAGGTGCAGGATGCAAAAGTGATAGCATTTCATTCAAAGGGAAATACAGTGCAAAACTTTCTCCGGCCTCCCCCTATTGTTTTACCTATCGATTCAGTGGACTTTCCCGTGGTGATCTTCTTGAGATCAGTGCATGGCAAAAAGGAGAAGGGGCTCAAGTGATCCTTAGCGGAAAAGGGATCGGCTGCAAAGAATTTTACATTCCCAATCATACCATTGCCTATGAAAATAAAAATGGATGGAAAAGAATGCACTACGCGTTCACATTCAATGAATCATGTTCGCCAAAAGATTCCGTAAATGCAACTTTCTTTTTATGGAATCCGGGCAACACGATCTCTTTCATTGATGAACTTCACTTCAGTCTCAAAAAGTATCCGAAAAACTACATTGATCAAAGAACCACATTGTTTTAAGCTCAGCATTAACATTCATTTTGTTAATTATTCAGTCTGATTTTTAACTTGTACCCCTCTTCTTTGCGGCAAATTTTTACTATGTTTAAACCTTTAAGCACAATGTCTATGAAAAACATTTTAGCCTGTTTCTTATTTCTTATTGCAATTTGCCTACAGGCACAGGATACAGTAAAGATCGCCACAAACATGAGCCCTGATCAGCTGGCTGAGCTGGATTATAACAATGGACTGGCGGCACTTAAAAAAAATGATTTTCAGGTGGCCGTAGATCTATTCACAAAAAGCCTTTCAACAAAACCGAATTTTGACAAAGCACTTTCGAACAGAGCTATTGCCTACACAGGTCTCAAAAAAAACACAGAAGCGATCAAGGATATAAATGATGCCATCGCTTTGAATCCACAAAATCCTGAAACTTACTTTAACAAGGGAATGATCTTTTTTCAAATGAATAAGAATGACAGCGAAGCCGTAGCCCTTGAGAGATGCTTAAAGATCAAAGCCGATCACGCAGAAGCAGCTTATTATTTGGGACTGATGAACTATGAACAAAATGATTACGATAAGGCGATTGAGTATTATTCGAAAGCAATTACTTCCAATCCGAATTATGCCTATGCGTATAATGACCGCGCCAGCTCTAAAAGAGCAAAGAATGACTTGAGTGGGGCCATTGCGGATTATGAAAAAGCAGTGAGCATAGACAACACCCAGTTCTTTATTTACAATAACCTTGGCTCTGCTTATCGTCTCAATAAAAATTATTCCAAAGCAGTAGAAGCCTATTCCAAAGCAATCAGCATTAACGCTACCTATTTAACAGCACTGAACAACAGGGGCACTGCCAACTTTGAGAACAACAACTTAAAAGCTGCTCAAAGTGATTTTGAAGATGTTCTTAAAAGAGATCCTAAAAATTCATCTGCTTATAATAACATTGCTTCTATTGCGCTTAAGAACAATGATTACACAAAAGCAAGAGATATGTCGGCAAAGGCGATCGACCTCGATCCGAAGAACGGACCGGCCTATTACAACAGAGGTATTGCCAAACAAATGCTGCACGATGAAAGTGGTAGCTGTGCAGATTGGAAAAAAGCACTGGAATTAGGAGTAAGTGGGGCAAAAACATTTATCAGCATGTCATGCGATTAACCTTTCAAGAAAAAACTAAGATGAAAAAAATAATAGCTTCAATATTTCTGCTCATTCCTACTTTGTTCATTGCACAGTCAGTAGAGTTCGAAAAAGATAATTTTCCAGGAAGGAAAGAAGAACTTCGTGATGCCAGGAGAAAATTAGAGATCGGCATTGAGAATTTCATGATCGGAAGAAAAGAGTTTGATGAATACAAAAGAGGTTACTACAGTGAAAAGAAATACATGCCGGTGAGCGTCTTCGATTATCAGAAAGCGGGAATCACCAGTTTTAAACTTGCGCTTTCATCCCTCAATGATGCCAATAAATTCAATCCGAAAAATGCAAGGCTGAATTATATGCTGGGTTTTATCTGGTTCATCAGCGATGCCGAAAGCTCTGAAGCACTTAAATACTTTGAAACAGCCGCTTCGTTGGATCCAACCGTTGAACTGGATCTTTATTTCTGGCTCGGTTGGTGCGAGCAGCTGCATGATAAATGGGACGATGCTATAAAAAATTATAAAGCATTTATAGCAACAGCTTCTCAGAAAAAAGGACATGCCGGAGAGATCGAGGATGCCAATAAAAAGATCAGTGAGTGTATGGTTGGAAAAGAACTTAGTGCAAAACCCGAAAGAGTCTTCGTGGATAACCTTGGTTCTGCTGTGAACTCCTCTTTTCCGGAATACGGACCCTCAATCACCACAGATGAAGAAACTGTGATCTTCACGGCACGACGTGATAACTCTACCGGCGCGAAAAAAGATCAGAATGATAATGGATGGTATGAAGATGTTTATATTTCTACGAAGAAGGCAGGGAAGTGGGGACAATCCATGCAACTAAGTAAAAATGTAAACACAGAAGGTCATGATGCGGCCGCAGGTCTTTCTCAGGACGGTTCAAAATTATTTGTATACCGACATTCAGGAAGAGATGGAGGAGATCTTTACGAAAGTAGTTTGTTTGGTGCTGATTGGGAAGCTCCGGTTCATATGAATAAAAATATTAATACAAAATATCATGAATCAAGTGTGAGTTTGAGCTTTGACGGAAAACGTCTCTATTTTGTAAGTGATAAGGAATCGGGTTTAGGAGACAGAGATATCTGGTACAGTGATCTGGATCCGAAAGGAGAGTGGGGGCCTGCAAAGAATATGGGTCCGGTGATCAATACAAAATATGCAGAAGAAGCGGTATTCATGCATCCCGATGGAGTGAGCATGTACTTCAGCAGTAAAGGCCACAAGACCATGGGAGGATATGATATTTTCAAATCAACATTGGTGAACGGCGTGTGGGGAGAACCAAAGAATCTTGGATATCCGATCAATGGTCCGGATGATGATGTGTTCTTCGTTGTTTCCGGAAGTGGAAGCAGAGCTTACTTCGCTTCAGCTAAAACTGGAGGATATGGAGATAAAGATATTTACAAGATCACTTTTTTGGGTCCTGAAAAACCTCCTATGCTGAACTCTTCAGATCAATTGATTGCGATGCGCGCAAATCCCGTGAGTAATTTGAAAACAGAAAGCGCTGCTGATGTGCGCCTGGCGAAAGTGGCCATTTTAAAAGGAGTTAT
>DAORJH010000078.1:0-8453 GCA_035438925.1 Bacteroidia bacterium
TATGGAAAATGACGGCGTAATGGACAGATTGATTTGTGGAGATGTTGGTTTCGGAAAAACAGAGATCGCTATTCGAGCTGCATTCAAAGCTGTTTGTGACAGCACCCAGGTGGCAGTATTGGTTCCAACTACCATTCTTGCTTATCAGCATTACAAAACTTTCAGCGAACGTCTGAAAAATCTTCCTGCCAATATAGAATACATCAGCCGATTCAAGTCAGCAAAGGAACAAAAAGAGATCTTTCAGAAAATAGAAGAAGGCAAGATCGATATAATCATCGGCACACATAAACTGGCATCCAAAAATTTAAAATTCAGGAATCTAGGTTTACTGATCATTGACGAAGAACAGAAATTCGGAGTTGGCGTGAAGGATAAGCTGAAAACATTAAAGACAAACATCGATACACTTACGCTTACGGCAACACCTATACCACGCACCTTGCAATTCAGTTTAATGGGCGCGAGAGATCTTTCCGTAATCAGCACCCCGCCTCCTAATCGCTATCCTGTTCAAACGGAATTACACTCCTTTAACGAAGAAATTATACGAGATGCCATTTCATTTGAATTGAACAGAGGTGGTCAGGTCTTTTTTGTGAACAACAATATTTCTACACTCGATGTGATCGCCGGAATGATCCAACGACTGGTTCCGGACGCTAAGGTTGTTACTGGACATGGACAAATGAAAGGAGAAGTGCTTGAAGATGTAATGTTAGGATTTATGGAAGGAGATTTTGATGTGCTTGTTTCAACAACCATCATTGAAAGTGGATTGGATATCAGCAATGCAAATACCATCATCATCAATGACGCTCAGAATTTCGGACTCAGCGATCTTCATCAGATGCGTGGACGTGTTGGAAGAAGTACGAAAAAAGCCTATTGTTATCTGCTGGCTCCTTCGCAATTGGTCCTTACGGATGAAGCACGTAAACGTTTAAAAGCCATTGTTGATTTCAGTGATCTTGGCAGTGGATTTCAGATCGCCATGCGCGACCTGGATATACGAGGTGCAGGAGATCTTCTTGGAGGTGAGCAAAGTGGTTTTATCAATGACATGGGATTCGATACGTACATGAAAGTGCTGAATGAAGCAATTGAGGAATTGAAAGAAGAGAAATGGTATCAGGAGATCGCGGAAAAGGATGCGAGTACCGATAAAACGGTATTCTCAAGACAGTTTGTAAAAGAAACAGTTGTAGAGACCGATCTTCATTTGTTGATTCCTGACCGTTACGTTTCCAGCACCACTGAACGATTACTTCTGTATCGCGAGCTGGATAATATTACGGTGGAGAAAGATCTTGTAAAATTTGAAAGTTCTTTGAGAGATCGCTTTGGTCCGATCCCGAAAGAGACAAGTGAGCTCATCAATATCGTTCGAGTGAGGTGGCAGGCCATGCGGCTTGGATTTGAAAGGATCACGCTGAAGAATAATAAAATGCTTGGGTATTTTCTCAGCAAACAGAATAGCGAATTTTTCAGCACGCCGGTATTTCATGCTTCCTTGCAATTTGCGCAGAAGTATACAACTCTCTGTCAGTTGAAGGAGCAGAATAATCGCTTGTGGTTAACTATAGAAGATGTATCTTCGGTGAGCCGAACTTCAGAAGTGCTTTCTCAAATTGAAAGCTTCATCAAAGGAAATGGATCATGAACAAAGGGAAACGCTATATCTTCATTCTCAGTGTGGTCTTCGGATACATCATCCTTCAATTCATTGCATGGGAGATCATGTTTGTGAGAAAAACAGGAGAGATCACGGAATTAAAACAGAAATTAGCAGAACTTTCATCAACCAACAATGAAATTATTATGCAACAAGTGAATGAGCTGCATCAAAAGAAAAAAATGCAGGTGATCATGATCGTTGGAGAAGGAACAGTATTTCTCCTTTTATTGCTCTTTGGGATCTATAAAATAAAGCAATCGCTCGATAAAGACCGAGAACTGGCAGAACGTCAAAAGAACTTTTTCCTGAGTATTACACATGAATTCAAAACCCCGGTAGCTGCTGTAAAATTGCAACTGCAAACTTTGCTCAAACACCAGCTTGAGGAAAAAAAGAAGAATGAGCTCCTCTCCAATGCCGTTCGCGAAACAGAAAGATTGAATTCGCTCATCGATAATATTCTGTTGGCAAGTCGACTGGAATCCGGCCAATTTAATTTCAATCTTGAAGAGATCAATTTAAGTACGCTGACAGAACAAATTCTTCATCGGTATTTTTCGGAAGAGATGGCAAACAAACAATTGAGTTTTGTTGCGGATGAGACTGTAATGAGCCGAATTGATACCACTTCTTTTCCATCTGTCATTACAAATCTGGTGAGTAATGCATTGAAATATACTCCCGTGGAAAAGAAGATCAAAGTTGAGTTGCGAAAAGCACAGGGTAAGACAGAACTCAGAGTGAGTGATAATGGAGCTGGCATTCATAACGCGGAAAAGAGTAAAATATTTCAGCGATTTTACAGGAGTGGTACAGAAGAGACAAGAAAAAGCAAAGGAGCAGGACTCGGATTATTCATAACAGATTACATCGTTAAAAATCACGGCGGGAAGATCGAAATACAAGACAACCAGCCTAACGGATCTATATTTGTAGTGACATTGTATGTTTAAAAATATAGTTCAAATAATATTAGTTGTTGTGATCCTGAATTCCTGTGATCAGAGATCAAATGGTGAAGGCCTTACAAGTAACAAAGCATTGACCGATCTTAAGCCTGCAGGTGATCTCAAATTTGCTAAACGATTTTCGATTTCAGAGAATGCAAGTGTAAAAATGATCTGTCTTTTCGGAAACAAAGATCCCAAAGATACCAGTGCGATCTATTATCTTTTAAAAGATAGTTCATTGAAATTGTCGGGGTCAAAGAAAACATTCATTTTAAATAGAAAATGCGATCGAATAGCTTCATTGAGTAGTGTTTATTCTACAATGCTCACTGAATTAGGAGAAACAGAAAAGATCGTCGCAGTTGAGAATCTGGATTATTATAATAATCCCTTCTTGCTTGAAAAGAACAGAAGATCGGCTTTAGCTGAATTATCCAAAGGCCCTGAGATCGATCTTGAGAAAACCATTCTTCTTCATCCAAATGTTGTTTTTACTTTCGGTATGAGTGGCTCTGTTCCGGATGCTAAACTCACTGACGCAGGAATTCCTGTTGTGATCGCAGTGGATCATCTAGAAGAACATCCCCTTGCCAGAGCGGAATGGATCAAATTCTTCGCCGCATTTACGGATAAAATGGATTTGGCAGACTCCTTATTCAAAACAACGGAAAAGAATTATGATCAGTTGAGATCAATGACACAAGCAGTTCATTTTCGTCCAACTGTACTTACCGAAATAAAAACCGGCGAACTCTGGTATGTTCCCGGTGGAAAAAGTTTTATGTCCACTTTTATTAAAGATGCGGGTGGCAAATATTTATGGGAAGATGTTCCACAGTCGGGCAGCCTTGCGCTTGGACTAGAGGAAGTTTTCGTTAAAGCCAAAGAAGCCGATTTCTGGTTGAATCAAGCCTTGGTCAATTCAAAAAAGGAAATGAAAGAGCAGGAACCTCGCTACGCTGATTTCAAAGCATTCCAGACCGGTCAACTTTACAATAACACACTTCATTGCAATCAAAAAGGTTATAGCAATTACTGGGAAACAGGAATACTTCATCCGGATCAGATCCTTTCCGATCTCATACAGCTCCTGCATCCTGAATTGAAAGTACAAGACAATAGAATATTTTACTTCTATCAGAAATTGAAGGATTGAAAAAGGGTAATGGCATAAAATTCATTCTTATCATTTTGCTTTTTCTTGCAGGTGTACTGGCTTCTTTATTCCTGGGTGGAACCGGAGAAATGAACGAGTATATTTTTAGCGCGATTCGAATTCCTAAAACAATTACTGCAATCATTGCCGGATGTACTTTAAGCATTGCGGGATTGATATTGCAAGTTATTTTTAGGAATCCATTGGCCGGACCTTATGTACTTGGAATCAGTTCAGGTGCCTCATTGCTGGTAGCACTTACAATAATCGGCACGCAAAGTATCTTTTTAATAGATGGATATTATGCAAGTAAAGGTTTGATTCTTTTGTCGTCTTTAATTGGAAGTATGGCAGTGACAGGACTTATCCTTTTGCTTTCGAAAAGAATTGGAAGCAATGTAATTCTTCTGCTGATAGGTTTGATGATCGCACAGATCTGTGGTGCGCTGCAGGGAGCACTGGAATATTTTGCTGATCCGGGTAAACTAAAAAGTTTTGTGATGTGGAGCATGGGTTCACTGGCAGGAACAACTTTGAAAGATAGTTTTCTGCTGACGGCGCTTGGCTTTGCATTTATTACGCTTACTTTTTTTTACATCAAACCATTGCAGGCTTTTCTGGCAGGACAGAACTACAGTGAGAGTTCGGGAATAGATTATAAGAAAAATCGCTTTGCGCTCATTTTTATTTCATCCGCTTTGACAGGAATAACGACTGCATTTTGCGGACCGATTGCATTTGTGGGCATTTCAGTGCCTTTATTATCACGCATTATCTTTAAAACATCGGACCAATTGACACAAATCGTCTCTTCCATTTTATTAGGCGCCATCTTACTTCTTTTCTCTGACATGGCTTGTCATGTTTTTTCGCAATATACGCTACCGGTTAACATGATCACGACGATCATCGGGGCTCCCTTTGTTATTTATCTTCTATTTAAAAACAGACAATTGTAAATGGAAAAGAAAGGGATAGAGATCAGCAATGCGAATATGGGTTACAAAACCCAGGAAAATGAACTTGTCATTTTAAAGAATATTAGTCTGCATTTGACTGCCGGTGAGTTGATCGGAATTGCAGGCATCAACGGGAGTGGAAAAAGTACTTTGATCAGAACGATCTGCGGACTTCAGCCTCTTTTGAACGGATCAGTATCTCTATGCGGTAAGCAAATAGATACTATAGAGCGAGAAGAAAGGGCAAAGATAATTTCAGTGGTACTTACAGAAAAGATCGGTGGATTTAATCTAAGTTGTTATGATGCGATTGCGATGGGAAGGATGCCCTATACTAATTTATTTGGCGCATTGGGGGAAGAGGATAAAAGGATCATAGAACGATCCATCAATGAATGTGGTTTACAGGAACACCGCCATAAATTGCTTAATGAATTGAGTGATGGTTTATTTCAAAAAACAATGATCGCGCGCTGCCTTGCTCAGGAAACAGATATCATGTTATTGGATGAGCCCGGTGCGTTTCTGGATTACGCGGCAAAGCATGAACTTTTCGGAAGATTAAAGAAATTATCGGAATTGAATAATAAATGCATCCTGATCAGTTCTCATGAACTCGATCTTCTTCTGAAATACTGTTCAAAGGTCTTGCTTGTTAATGAGAGTGGTGTTGAATTGATCCCCGTACAGGAGGCCTTAGCGAATAAAACTTTCCGGCTGATTTCAGGCGGATATCTTTGAACATTCTGAAAATATTCATCTTCACTTACTGAAATATTTTTACTTTTGCCGAACATTATGAAAACGATCTCTGAAGAGTATTTAAAAGTAAAAAAGTCACAACTACCAAAAGCAGGAAAAGGACTATTCACCAAATTACCCGTTAAAAAAGGGGAGGCTGTAATTGAATACAAGGGTGAGATCATCGATTGGAAGGAATATCAGGTGAGGGTGGATGAGAACAAGGACGGCTACCTTTTTTTTGTCAGCAGAAAACATTGCATTGATGCTTTCCCTACTCCTCAACACATGGCCCGATATGCCAATGATGCGGCTGGCTTAAGCAGGGTAAAAGGATTGCGAAACAATTGCGTATACAAGGTCAGAGGCAACAAATGTTACATTGTTGCTACAAAGGATATACCAGCAGGATCAGAGATCTTTGTGGATTATACCAAAGAATACTGGGATTGCGTACGATTCAATATCAAACACGGATATTAGTCTGCATTTGATTTTCTTTTTATAACTTAAGGGCTGAATTAAATGAGCAAATTCCTTATAGTTGGCCTTGGAAATATCGGCGAAGAATATGCCGAAACACGTCACAATATTGGTTTTAAAATTGCTGATAAGATCGCTAAAGATGCAGAAGTTAAATTCTCCTCTGCTCGTCTTGCCGACGTGGCTTATATCAAACACAAGGGTAAACAATTGGTTGTTATCAAACCTTCCACATTTATGAACCTGAGTGGAAAAGCAGTGAATTACTGGCTGCAGGAAGAAAAAATTAAAACAGAGAACATGTTGGTGCTGGTGGATGAATTGGCTCTGCCTTTCGGTAAGATCAGGGTTGGTCCAAAGGGGAGTGACGGAGGTCACAATGGATTAAAGAGTATTCAGGAAGTATTGAATACAAGTGAATATCCCCGTCTGCGCTTCGGAATTGCCAATCAATTCAATAAAGGTGGACAGGTAGATTATGTATTAGGTAAATGGGGAAAAGAGGAATTACTGACATTGGACGAACGAATTAAGATCGCTGCAGATGCTGTGAAGGATTTCGCATTCATCGGTTTACAACGATGCATGAATACATATAACACGAAGTAATGTTTTTTAAGGATATAGTAGGGCAGAAAGAGGCTAAGCATCGTTTAATAAAAATGGTGAAGGAGTCGAGGGTTCCTCACGCCTTGCTTTTTTCAGGGAAACAGGGCAGTGGAGAATTACCTGCTGCGATTGCATTTGCACAATATTTATTATGTTCTGATCAGCAGGAAAATGATTCTTGTGGTGTTTGCCCTTCTTGTCAGAAAGTTAGTAAGCTAGTGCACCCTGATCTGCATTTATCTTTTCCTATTTATCTTTCTAAAGCAGACGGCATCAAGTGTTGCGATGATCTGTTAAAGGACTTCAGAGAAGCTGTCCTTCATCAACCTTATTTGTCATTGAATGACTGGTTCAATGAAATAAAATCTGAGAATAAACAACCTGTTATTCCTGCCGAGGAGTCGGCAAATATCTTGCGTAAACTCAGTTATACCAGTTACGAGGGAAAATTTAAGATCTCCATTATCTGGTTAAGCGAGAAAATGAATGCAGAGTGTGCCAATAAATTGTTGAAGATATTGGAAGAGCCTTCTGAAAAAACCATTTTCATTCTTACCACAAGTAATATAGAGCAATTATTACCTACCATCATTTCCAGGGTTCAACAAATTCCTTTCTACAGCAGTACGGATGAGGAAATAACGGAAGCATTGCAAAAGCGATACAATACTACAAGGGAAAGTGCTTTACAAACTGCCTTACTTGCCAATGGAAATTTCGGTGAAGCTATTTCATTGCTTTCTCATCACGATGAAAATGTTTCCTTTCTTGCCAATTTCCAGGCCTTCATGCGCTTGGCGCTGCGTTTTGATGCAGGAAAGGCAATTGACTGGATAGAAGTGAATGCAAAGACGGGAAGAGAAAAACAAAAGCAATTTATTCAGTATGCATTGGAAATATTTCGCGATGCCCTTATGTACAATTTTGGCGAAAGAAGTTTGGTCCGGTTAAGTGGACAAGAAAAAGATTTTCTAGAGAAATTCGCGCCTTTCATCAATCAAAAGAATTATGAAAGTCTTGTTGAGGAATTCAACAGCAATTATTATTATATAGAGCGAAATGCCAATCCCAAGATCCTTTTCATGGATCTGCTACTTCGAACCAATGAGTTGATCAATAAGAAGTGATGTTTTTTTTGAGTTCAGAACAATTCACCTTGCTTCACACTACTTAGCGCTTTTTTATAAACTTCCAATGTTCTTTTGCGTGCGATTGCATGATCGATCATAGGAGCAGGATATTTATCGCTTCCAAATTCCGGCACCCATTTTTTAATGTATTTGAATTCGGGATCAAAGCGTTTTTGCTGTTCCGTTGGGTTGAAGATCCTGAAATACGGAGCCGCATCACAGCCACATCCCGCTGCCCATTGCCATCCGCCGTTATTGGCACTGAGGTCAAAGTCATTTAATTTCTCTGCAAAATAAGCTTCTCCCCATCTCCAGTCAATCAAAAGATCTTTTACTAGAAAACTGCTCACGATCATTCTTACCCTGTTATGCATAAAGCCGGTTGCATTCAATTCTCGCATGCCTGCATCTACAATGGGGAACCCGGTTTTACCCTCACACCATCTTTTAAATCCTTCTTCATCCACTCTCCACTGAACAGCATCGTATTGCTTTTTGAATGCACTTTTTTCACAATGTGGAAAATGCCAGAGAATACTCATGTAAAATTCTCTCCAGATCAATTCATTTAACCAGGTTTCACTGTGTTGTTGAGCGTATGCAACAAGAGTTCGTACACTTACAATTCCAAAACGCAAGTGCATGCTTAAACGACTGGTTCCGGCAATGGCAGGAAAATCCCGTTGCTCCTTGTATTTTAATAACAAGTTTTTACTTAAGGAAGGTTTTGAATTAAAAACAATAGCT
>DAORJH010000079.1:0-8448 GCA_035438925.1 Bacteroidia bacterium
ATGTTATCTAAAGTCGGGTTGATCACGCATGAAGAATCAGCCCAATTGATAAATGTACTTCAGGAAATTGCAGAATTACTTACAAGAGATGAGTTTAAAATTAATGAAGGCGTAGAAGACATCCATTCTCAGATCGAATTTTATCTGACAGAGAAACTGGGAGAAACCGGAAAAAAGATCCACACGGCAAGATCAAGAAATGATCAGGTTCTCACGGCTATTAAACTGTACCTGAAAAATGAATTGAAGGAGATTGAAGGTCTATCAAAAGAACTTCAAAAAATATTTTATTCCCTAAGTAAGGAACATAAATTGAAATTGATGCCCGGCTATACGCATTTTCAAATTGCAATGCCTTCTTCTTTCGGCTTATGGTTCGGTGCTTATGGAGAAAGCCTGGAAGAAGACATAGAGATCATAAAAGCAGCTTACAAGATCTGTGACAAAAACCCATTGGGAAGCGGGGCAGGTTTTGGATCCTCTTTCAGTATTGACAGAAATTTCACAACGCAGGAAATGGGATTTGCGCAACTGAATGAGAATTCCGTTTATGCACAAATGACCAGAGGGAAAACTGAGAAAATCGTGGCAATGGCCTTGTCGAATGTGGCAGCAACCCTTTCTAAATTTTCTTACGACGTTTGTCTTTATTTATCACAGAACTTTGGATTCATTTCATTTCCGGAGCAATTCACCACAGGAAGCAGTATCATGCCACATAAAAAGAATCCGGATGTTTTTGAATTGATCAGAGCAAAATGCAATCTGCTGCAGGGTTTACCGAATCAATTCACCTTGTTAACGAATAACCTTCCCTCGGGCTATCACAGAGACATGCAGCTGACCAAAGAAGTGCTCTTTCCTGCCATCGATACAATGAAAGATTGTCTTCAGATCCTCATCCATATTTTACCGTCCATCGAAATAAAGAACGATATCCTTCAAGATAAAAAATATGAATACCTTTTCTCTGTAGAGGAAGTGAATAAATTAGTGATCGCAGGAAAACCCTTCAGAGAAGCCTATCAAGCGATCGCTGATCAGATCAAGAATGGAACCTTCACTCCTGATAAAAAAATTAAACATACACATATTGGAAGTATAGGAAACTGAGATTTGATTTGATTGTGTATCTTTGTTTTTGAACGAATGCTATCTAAAAAAGCAAAATACGCTATCAAAGCTCTTGTCTACCTTGCCAAAAGAAAAGACAACAGTCCGGTGCGCATCTCTGTTCTAAGTAAAGAAGAGAAGATTCCCAGAAAATTTCTGGAAGCGATCTTGCTTGAACTTCGGAAGAACGGGATACTTGCCAGTAAAATGGGGATCAGTGGTGGTTATTATTTACTCAAACAGCCTAAGGATATTTCTTTAACAACTGTGATCCGTTTAATGGACGGACCCATTGCCATGGTGAGTTGTGCCAGTCTGAACTTCTATCAGAAATGCGATGATTGCACGGATGAAAAGAGCTGTGGAATTCGCGATGTATTTCGTGACCTCAGGATCGCAAGTCTGCACATTCTGTCCAACAACAGCATTGCCGATCTCCTTAAAAGGGAGAAAAAACTGGGCAGACGGGGCGCCGGGGCCAAAAAGAAAGTCTGATCCTTCTCTATTTTTTAAAGAATAATGATATCTCCTTTCTATCACTTTCATTCTTACATTTCACTTTAAACTCCTACTAATTCTATAGGAGTTAAAGAAATTAAGTCATTTGAATTTGTGGGCGCAAGAGAAAGTGCTTTACTTTGTGCCCGTAAATGAATCTACTATCACATAAGAATAAAACTCTAAGTGCACGCATGATGTGTTGCTGGATGTACTATGCCGATCACGGATGAATTCAATTGTAATTGATTTTTAATGCCCTTCCGTGAATCGTGAAGGGCTTTTTTATTATCAAAATAACGAATTATGCAAAGTTTCAGAACAGAATTAGAATTAATAGATCACTCCACAAAAGCATTGGTAGAAAAAGACATCATCGATCTTGAGAAAAAGATCCGTGCATTCAGGGAAGGGAAAATTCACGAAGATAAATTCAGAAGTCTTCGTCTTGCTCGTGGTGTATACGGACAGAGACAACAAGGCGTACAAATGATCCGTATCAAACTTCCTTTTGGAAGAATAAGTTCTCAGCAACTAAGAAAGATCGCGGCCATCAGCGATGAATATTCCAATGGCAATCTGCACTTAACTACGCGTCAGGATATTCAGATCCATCACGTGAGCTTGGATAGAACACCAGAACTTTGGGCGAAACTGGAACAAGATGATGTCACAATACGTGAAGCCTGCGGAAATACCGTTCGAAATGTAACAGCCTCTCCTGAATCCGGCATAGCTCCAAATGAATTATTTGATGTTTCTCCTTATGCTCATGCTGTTTTCTCGTACTTTCTCAGAAAGCCTTTCGGTCAAGAACTAGGAAGAAAGATAAAGATCGCTTTTTCGAATAATGAAAAGGATACGGCCTTTACTTACATTCATGACATTGCCTTTATCCCAAAACTGAACGAACAACAGGAAAAAGGATTTAAGGTTTTAGTTGGAGGAGGATTAGGCGCGCAACCATTCCTGGCACAAACAGCCTATGAATTTCTTCCTGAAAACAGACTCATTCCTTTCGTTGAAGCTACCATTCGCGTATTTGATCGCTATGGTGAAAGAGTAAGTCGACACAAAGCCAGGATCAAGTATTTGATCAGCAAAATTGGAGTACAAGAATTTTTGAATTTAATAAAGGAAGAAGAAAAAGCTTTGCTGAATAAAGAATTCGACATTGACACAAATTTCATTCAATACATTCCTCAACTGAAGAAATCATTGCCAACTCACTCTCCCGTAATAAATGAAGAAGAATACAAAAGATGGCTAGCAACCAATACATTTCAGCAAAGTCAGGATGGCTACTTTGGCGTTTATGTGAAAGTTCAATTAGGTAATATCTCTTCCAACAAGGCCAGAGATCTGGCTTCGATCATTGATCAATATGCCTATTCGGCCGATTCGCGTATCACCATCAATCAAGGTTTCTTATTGAAGTTCGTTATCGAAGAAGAACTTCCCTATTTATATGAAGCATTGGCGAAAGTTGAATTGGCTGCTCCCGGATTTGATTCCACCGCAGATATTACTGCTTGCCCCGGAACAGACACCTGTAATTTGGCGATTTCAAACAGCACGAACATTTCCGTTGAATTAGAAAGAGTGATCACGCAAGAATTTCCGGAACTGATCTTCAATCACGATATCAAGATCAAGATCAGTGGCTGCATGAATTCGTGTGGACAACATGGTCTGGCACAAATAGGATTTCATGGAAGTTCTTTTAAAGTTGGTCAGAACGTAATTCCCGCGGTACAAGTATTACTAGGTGGAGGCACATTGGGAGATGGAAAAGGAAGGATCTCTGAGAAAGTAATAAAAGTAGCAAGCAAACGTGCTCCCGATGTGTTGCGAAGATTATTTACAGATCTTGAAACAAATGCTTTGGAAGGAGAATACTTCAACTCTTATTTCGACAGAAAAGGGAAAGACTATTTTTATCAATTACTAAAACCTTTGGCCGACCAAAGTAATTTAAATGAAGAAGAGTATTACGATTGGGGGAGTGAAAACAAGTTTGAAACAGCTATAGGAGTTGGCGAGTGTGCCGGTGTGATCATCGACCTGGTACAAACACTTTTTTACGAAGCGGAAGAAAAGATAAGCTATAGTGCAGAATCTTTTGCTAATGAAAATTATGGGGATAGCATATATTATACCTATGCAGCTTTCATTCATACTGCGAAAGCTTTATTGTTAGATGCCGGAATCCATGTGAATACCCATCACAAACTCATCAGTGATTTTGATAAGAACTTCGTTGAAAATGGACAATTCACTTTTACTGATTCTTTTGGCGAAACGGTTTTGCAGATCAACAAAAATGAAGCGTCGAGAGAATTCGCTGCAAAGTACTTTCAACAGGCCAAGCTTTTTCTGGAAACAGCCATCCAATACAGAGAAACATTCAAACAAACAATTGAACATGCCTAAGGATCTTTACATACATATCAAATACGAGTATTGTTGTTGTATGCTCATGAAGAGCTCAATGTGATTGGATCAGACTTTACCGGATCCATTGAGCTGAATGAAACGGTTAAAGTCATTTGTCAATATAAAAAACAACAATATGAAAAAAGAAATATATCCAAAATTAACAATAGTAGGCGCCGGACCCGGCGATCCAGAATTAATAACTGTAAAAGCTATCAATGCCTTAAGCGAAGCAGACGTTGTACTTTACGATGCGCTTGTGAACCGCGAACTCTTAAAATATGTACCGATCGAATCTAAAAAGATCTTCGTAGGAAAAAGAAAGAATGTCCATGCCTACAGCCAGGAAAAAATTAATGAGTTGATCGTACAGAACGCGTTCAAATACGGAAGAGTTGTGCGATTAAAAGGAGGGGATCCCTTTGTGTTTGGAAGAGGTAGTGAAGAAATTGAATATGCCGAAGCTTTCAATATTGAAACGGCGATCGTTCCCGGAATCTCCAGTTCAATTGGTGTTCCCGGAGCAAGTGGAATTCCAGTCACACATCGTGGTATCAGCGAAAGTTTTTGGGTGATAACAGCTACCAAGCAAAATGGTGAATTATCAAATGATATTTACGATGCTGCGAAAAGCAATGCCACCGTTGTGATCTTAATGGGATTATCCAAACTGGAGCAAATAGCAGAAGTATTTAAAACAAATGGAAAAGGCTCCACACCGATTGCAGTCATTCAAAATGGAACTCTAGCAAATGAAAATGTTGCCATTGCGAACATTGAGAATATAGTGAATGAGGTGAAGGATCAAAACATTGAATCTCCTGCACTGATCGTGATCGGCGATGTGGTTAAATTCCACAAGTACTATGATCTGCTGGCAAATGATTCTGCTACAACTACTCTTTATTCTAAAAGATGATCCAACAAAATGGAGCACGCCTCATTAAATAAATTATTTCCCGTCTTCCTTAAACTGGAAAACTTTCGCGTGCTCATTGTAGGGGGAGGTAAGGTCGGTCTGGAAAAAGTGAGTGCTATTCTTAATAATAGTCCACAAACAAAGATCACTTTAGTTGCGGCTAGTATCAGTGAAGAAATTAAGCTGAAAGTATCTGCCTACAACAATGTAATTCTTCATCAAAGAGGTTTTGTTGAAAATGATTTATTTGAAAAGGACCTGGTGATCGTGGCAATAAACGACAAAGAAGTTAGTTTGCAGATCAAAGCACTTGCTCAAAAAAAAGGAATATTGGCAAATGTTGCCGATACGCCTGAACAATGCGATTTCTATCTGGGAAGTATTGTTCAAAAAGGTCAGGTTAAAATTGCCATATCTACAAATGGCAAATCCCCTACCCTTGCCAAGCGCATCCGCGAAACATTTGAAGAATCTTTTCCGGAGAACATCAATGAATCTATCGAAAATTTAACTGAAGTGCGAAAGCATTTGACAGGCAATTTCTCTGAAAAAGTAAATCAGTTGAATGAGATCACTTCGGTGTTATCCAAAGAAGGAACAAGATCAAAAAAAGGCATTGGCAGAAAGAGACTGATAATTTATAGTTTATCAATTCCAGCTATTTTAATTTCAGGATACCTGCTTTGTTATTTTTTACCACCCGAAGTAATTGGAGGATTTGCTTCCCAATTAGCAAGTTCAATTGATTCATCGGTCCTGTACTTTATTCTAGCAGGCTTTACAGCACAAATGATTGATGGGGCATTAGGCATGGCTTATGGAGTTACCGCCACTTCTTTCTTGTTATCATTTGGTATTCCACCGGCTGCCTCCAGTGCCGGTGTTCACGCAGCAGAGGTAGTAACAAGTGGTGTATCAGGATTGATGCATTTGAAGTTCGGAAATGTAAATACGAAACTTTTCAAGAGTTTACTGATTCCGGGCGTGATCGGAGCTATATTGGGCGCATACATTCTCTCTTCGTTCGAGAGTTACAATTATATCATCAAACCAATTGTCTCCACCTATACCTTGATCCTTGGCGTAATAATATTACTAAAAGCCTTAAAAAAGGACAAAGTGCGGCAGAAAATAAAACGGATCTTTCCTTTAGCAATTGTAGGTGGATTTCTAGATTCCATTGGAGGTGGTGGCTGGGGTCCGATCGTTTCTTCTACTTTGATCGCAAAAGGAAAAAATCCGCGATACACGATCGGCTCTGTGAATCTTGCAGAATTCTTCATCACACTGGCCAGTTCCGTTACCTTCTTTTCAATTTTAGGTTTACATCACTGGCCTATCATCATTGGGTTGATACTTGGCGGATCAGTTGCTGCTCCCCTTGCTGCCTACCTTTCTAATAAAATTCCGACCAAAGCCATTATGATCTTGGTTGCCATTGTCGTAATTATTCTGAGTTTAAAACGTCTTTTATTCTAAAAAAATATGATCACAACTGATATAGCTATTATAGGTGCCGGTCCTGTTGCCCTATTCGCCATTTTTGAAGCAGGCCTTCTAAAGATGCGTTGTCACGTGATAGATTATCTGCCACAGGCAGGTGGTCAATTAAGTGAGATCTATCCGAAAAAACCTATTTACGACATTCCGGGATTCCCTTCTGTTCTTGCACAGGAACTGGTGAATAATCTTCTCAAACAGGCTGAACCCTTCAAACCGGAATACACTTTTGGCGAAAGAGTGGAAAAGCTGGAAAAGATCGGTGAACGCGATTTTATTCTAACCACGAACATGGGAACAAAAATCAACGCAGGCGCGGTGATCATAGCAGGTGGACTGGGATGTTTTGAACCTCGTAAACCGGATGTTAAAGACTTGGAATTATTTGAGAATGGAAAAGGTATTTCCTACATGATCCTTGATCCTGAGTCGTATCGAAATAAAAAGGTTGTCATTGCTGGAGCCGGAGACAGCGCATTGGACTGGACTCTTGTTCTATCTGAAATAGCAAGTGAATTGACATTGATACACAGAAGTGAATCGTTTCGTGGAGCTCCGGATAGTGTAAACAAAGTTTTAAAACTGGCGGAATCAGGTAAGATCAAATTGCAATTGAATTCTACTCTTTCGCATGTTGAAGGTGAGGGTAAATTAAGCATGGTTGGCATAATCAACTCAAAAACAAATGAAAAACAGAGCATAGCTGCTGATAATTTAATCCCGCTTTTTGGCTTAAGTCCTAAACTCGGACCCATGGAAAACTGGGGCCTTACAATTGAAAAGAACGCAATCGTTGTAAATACGCTGGATTATAGCACCAACATTGAGGGAGTATATGCAATTGGCGATATCAACACTTATGCGAACAAACTTAAATTGATTCTTTGTGGATTTCATGAAGCTGCTTTAACAAGTCACAGTGCATTTAAGTACTTGAATCCAGGCGTTAAATACACAATGAAATACACCACTGTTAACGGCATAAACGAATTTTAAATGAGCAAAATAGATGACATACAAAATATAATTAAGAACAGGCCTGCAGAAGAAATTCTGTCGAACATCCATTCCTTGACTTCAGAATCTCCCGTGTTTTCTACCAGCCTGGGTTACGAAGATCAAGTAATTACAGACATGATCTTTTCGAATAACTTGAATATCCCAATATTCACATTGGACACAGGCCGTTTATTTCCGGAAACATACACTGTACTTAACGAAACATTGAAAAAATACAAAAAGAAGATCGATGTATTCTACCCGAATACGAACGCCGTTGAGAAATTACTTACAGAAAAAGGTCCCTTCAGCTTCTACGCATCAACAAGCGATCGAAAAGAATGCTGTAATGTTAGAAAAGTAGAGCCTTTAAAGAGAGCGCTGAAAGGAAAAACGATCTGGATCACTGGAATAAGAGCCGAACAGTCAGAGAACAGAACGGATATGAAGCAGATCGAATGGGACGACAACAATCAGTTACTAAAAATTCATCCCCTTTTAAACTGGACAATACAAGAAGTGAAAAATTACATCAATGAAAATCAGGTCCCTTACAATCCATTACACGACAAGGGATTTGTAAGTATCGGATGTCAACCCTGCACTCGAGCCATTAAAGAAGGAGAGGACTTTCGTGCAGGCAGATGGTGGTGGGAAGATGTAAGTAAAAAAGAGTGCGGATTACATAGATGAAAAATATGAAAAATAAAAAAACAGATTATTTAGATCAATTAGAGAATGAAGCCATTTACATTTTACGTGAGGTGGCAGGACAATTCGATCGACCTGCCCTGTTGTTCAGTGGCGGAAAAGACAGTATTTGCCTCGTGCACCTAGCCCTGAAAGCATTTCGTCCGGGTAAATTCCCGTTTCCACTGGTTCACGTCGATACCGGTCACAACTTTCCGGAAGCAATTCTCTTCAGAGATAATTTAGCAAAACAATTAGATGAAAAATTAATTGTTCGTTATGTGGCAGATACC
>DAORJH010000080.1:0-8423 GCA_035438925.1 Bacteroidia bacterium
ATGGTAAAGGCAATATTCTTCTTTTGTTCGTTCATTTGATCTTAGTGATGATTCATCTGCCTGCAGATGGAACAAATTTATGAATAATCCTTAGAAATACGGATTTCAACCTGCAGGTCAGATACCTGAAAGGATTTCTTTCCTTTTGGAGTTTCAAAACATCTTTGTAATAAACAAAATCCTGATGATTTATCAATGGATCAAAAAGAGTAAAACCAAAATACTTTATCACATTACTCACGAAATCCACCGACAATTTATGATCATGACTATTGGCAGAAATCCCATCTGTTGCATAACGGGAAATGATACAGTCCGTATAAGCAAATTCTCCTTTTGACCAGCAATGCAAATTCAGATCCCAATCAGCCGATTTGAAGTAATCCAGATTATAAGGAGGTATTTCTTTGGCCAGAAAGTCTCGTTGATAAAAAATAGCCTGATGACAGATATTTTGATTCAATAATTTGGAAGTGGTGAATTTTCCTGCATAAATTTCTCCATCCTTTGCCCATGCGGTGTCTCCAACGATCAACACGTTTCCATAAACTACCTTTGCCTTTGTGTGCGACATCACTTTACTGATCTTTTCAAGAACTAACTGATCAAATAACTGATCATCGCTTCCTAAAAAGAAAAGCCATTTCCCCTTGGCCAACTGCACACCCTTATTCATTGCATCATAAGTGCCCTTGTCCTTCTCAGAATAAATCCTCAATCGATCCTCGCTCTTACTGAAATTCTTTATCTCTTCCAGTGTTCCGTCAGTAGAAACTGCATCAAGAATGAGTACCTCTAAAGAAGAAAAGGTTTGACTGAAAATACTATTCAAGCAAGCATTGATCGTCTGAACCGAATTTTTAACAGGGATAATTATGGATATCAATGGCTGTGTCATTCGATTCAATTACATTTCCATTTATTCGTATCATAGTAATGAAAGTACTTAGCAGATTCTTTCAGGTTTTTTCCAAAAACATCTTTTGGATAATGTCTTAAATTCCGTAGATAAGCGATCAGATTTGTTTTAAAACTGAATGGCTGTACAGGGGAAAGTTCTGTTGACCCATCTGTGCTGACACCAGGCAATCTTTTAAGAAGCTCTTCTTTTATTTGTACTAACTGATGAACAACGGGACAATAGAACACGCTTTTAGCATCCTCCGTCATTCGATAATCCTTTCCCGTTAGACTTACTACATTTTCCTTATAAAAGCGCAATCCATGATAATGAAAAAAGATCACGTCGAAGGTCTTATTATTTCCTCTTCCAATAATTCCGGAGCCGGATCTCTCAAATTGATACTGCTGCAAATTCCATGGGGCAATTCCTCCCCCCGGCGTTTGAAGCACGTGAACACAATCATATTTTTCCGGCCATTTATCCAGATACTTCTGATCACCGAATTTGCCGTCTTCCAATCTTCCGTAACACCAGTCTATGCAATCATTTCTCCAGTCACGCAATACTCGCATTCCTTTTTCTGAATTCTTGAACGTAACAAACTGAACACAATAGATACCGTAGATCTCTGAAGCTGCATATTCAGGGGTGAATCCATGTTTGGTGATCAAAACATCTTTTTCTCCCATTTCACTGATCAGCACTTTTGGATCGGCATAAAAACACATATCCGCATCAATGTAAGTACAATTATTCAAGCCGAATTTTTCTATCGAATACAGAACAGTGGAGGATGCGCAGGTCCAGCAGTATTCCCCGGCACTTCGTCCGGATTTTATCTTTAATAGTTTCTCGTCTTCAAATTCTTTTAAGGAAACAACTGTTACGTTCGGCAACTTCTCTGATCTTAGGAAATCGGCACAAACATCATCGAATGCAAAGATATACAAATGAAAATCCTTGCTCACGGAAGCCAATGATCTATACATCAGCAAACCTCTGCTGAGATAAGAAGAATTGAATAATGTACAGAAGTTCAGCTTCACAGTTTATTTATAATGTTGATCAATTTATTCTTTATTCTTTGTTTTCCCGTAACCGGCGTGACCACCGGTTGAATTGCATTCAAAGTAAAACGCTCTAACTCGTTCAATATACTTTTTTCTATCGTATTTGCTTTGTTCAATATATCCAATGCAAATCCATGTTGCTCTCTAATCGTTGCGAACACCCAGCCTAAAAGAAGATCTCGATTGGAATTTTTCTGTTCAAAAGTATTAAAATAGGTGATCTCGCCCCAGCAGGAACTGTTCGGAAAATTAAAATCCGTAGCAGGATCGAGTTTGTACTTTTTCAAAGTGCTTTCCGAAATTCGCTTCGAACCCATGATGTTGATCTCTGCTGCCCAATAAGGCATCGAATCCATAAATGAAAGCACCGAATGAAATTTATCTTCGTTCTTGTAAGCATTAATGATGCCCGGCTCAAATTGAACAACAATACTGTTCTTTTGAATTGATTCTTCCATCGACAAGAACAAACGAAGATCAGTGCCTTGTGAATCCGTTTTGAACCAATCGATCTTCTGAATATTCTTTTCCTTAAGAACGGAAGGCAAAGAGATGTTCTTCAGTTTTATTTTTTTCTCTACCTGAAAGAGATTGGAAAAACTCCAGACGGAAAGTTCATCATTCAGTGGCAGTAATGAACTCGAACAATGAGGTGAAGCGGTAAGGTAGAAATCTGTTTCCTTCTCTTCCCTATTTGAAACAATGGCATTGATCAAATGAATTTGCTTATAACCGGAATTAGCTTCTGTATTTTTAAAATCTCGGTCATCCGCATCAAACGCAATACATACAGAATGCTTGGCTATCAATTTCCATTCAGGATGAATTTCACCTGAGGCTCCAATATCAATTAGAACAGGAGGTTCCTTGACCAGATCGGGTAAGTTCAGTACTTTTTCTATGAGTTTATCTGCTTCCATCAATACTAGACTTTAGTTAAATATTTTTTTAGATGTTCCGTGAATGTTTGTACGTAATTGCTGTAATTATATTGTTCCATTGTACGCTTTCTTGCATTTTTTCCGATCTCGATCGCTTTCTCCTTGTTTAAAATGTAGTAATTGAACTTCTCTAATGCTTCTGGCATCGATCGGTACGTTACAATCTCATTATCAGGAATGAATAGATCGCTTATATTGTTCCCATGGTCATTCAACAACATTGTCCCCATACCACTTGCTTCAAACATTCTCATATTTCCCACATCACCTTTCAGAAGCGCTTCATGAATATTAAATGTGATATAAGAGGATCCTAAGACTTTATACATTTCCAGTCCCCAAACTTCTCCCTGATGATGCTCTCGGATTATTTTGTAAGGATCTTTCTTAAATAAGCGATTGATCGGATTTGGATCTTTTTGAGGTAATCCGTAACCCCATATCTTAATGTTTGTTTTCTCACAAAGTTGATTCAATGCCTCCCATCTGTTCTTATGCAGATCGCTTATCCCTCCTACAAAAGAGAAATCAATGGTTTTTTTGAGTTCACCAATCTTTTCAACAATTCTCGAGTCAAATGCAGGTAGCATATACTCTGAGGCAATTCCCATTGACTTGAACTTTACTGTATAATCTTTTGTAGATGTTAAGATGAGATCAAAAAGTGGAGCCGTGGGCAATGTGCTGAAGGGAAAAGAAACCCATGCAGAAAGTTGCTTGACCTTTTTCTTTACTTCCTGTAAGAATTCCTTGGTGTGAACATGGATGCATTCCGTATAAAAAACATCGGGTTTAATATTTTCAACCTGTGCGATCAGGATCTCTTCCATCCAATTCTCTTCCCTGTAAACCAGCCCCTGCTCCTTTGCCCATTGTTTTTGAATGACCTCCACATTAATGACCGACATATGAGCCGAGTAATTCGCTTTTAAAAGCCAATGTTCCGCACTGTGGGTATCTGCAAAATATTCTTCTTTCAGACAAGACATCATTCCCTCATAAGAAAGTTGATGAAGGTTTGGATGCTTCTTCAAAAATGAAGCTATGAAAGGAGGATAATAATATGCAGCGAGAAAGATCTTCATTTATTCACTTTACTAAGATATAAATAAACATACTCCTGATTGTATTTACAGTAAACACTATCACATTTACTGAAATCCTTATCAATATTCATTCCTGCTGTCGATAACAAGTCCTTGTATCCAGGAAAATTCAATTCCTTTTGAGAAAAGATCAGCATCTTGTTAAAAGATGGAAAACGGCAAAATTGAAAATGCTGTCTCACTTTTTCCAGACCATAACCCGGATCTGGAAGCCAGAAACACTTTAAGACCGGCAGATCGGCCAGTAAAGAAGCACCAACATAACTAAAGGAGGAAGTGATCGGGTAACCAACAGGATTGCATTTTTTAATTCTTGCACTCAGTTCAGCGAAAAAAACAAATCGTTCCTTGCTTTCATACACTGTAGCAAGTTTTTGAGAAAATATCATTGGTAAATTCTTTTCATCCAACGGAGTTTGACGATAAGGAGTTAGCAGATATCCTTGGCGAATGTTAGTAAGAAGAAGGAATGAGAATAACAAACCTGATATTGCCAATGTGATGGCACCGTTCTCTTTTGTTATTTTCAATAACATCAAACCTGCCAAAGCAACATAAAAAGCACCGAATTGAGCAGCTGTATAAAAGATTGAATTATTGGTCCCTGCTGCCATTAAAAAAGGAATTAAAAGAAAAACAACAAGAATGAATTTTCCCGAAGGACGAAATTTAAGGTCAAGATCGAATTTTTTTTCTGTTCGATAGATCAAAAAGGCAGAAATAAAAAAAACGAGGAAAAAAGTGTAATCGTTATAAACAGAATAACTATTTCCTCGTCCCATAAAGAAAAGAAAAACAAAATTGTAGATGATAGTTAAATAAGTAATTGGTCTGGTAAAGTTTAAAGGAAGAAAAATGTTCAACACCAAAACTGAAGCCTGTATGATTATAAATAAATACCCCACACCATTTTTTAAATAGTCGATGAACTGATCTGCATACACAGAAAGACCGGTATGCTTTACTCCGTAGCTTTCCGTCAACACATCCGCAATCCCTTTCATAGCGTTTATATAGCTGCCAAAGATCAAAGGACAAATGAGCAGGCCGGCAAAAAGAAAAGATAACAAGGAAGAAGCGAAATACTTCCTCCAGAAAAAACACTTGTAGACAAGATAAAGAAGGAGTGCGAAGATGGCATTTGGGAATTTAACAGAAAGCAGTATGACAAAAACCGAACCATGTAGTAAACCAGCCAGTACAGCTTGCTTCTGTCTTTTTGATGTGGATTCGATCAGAAAAGCGCTGCACAGAAGAAAAGTGCAATTCAAAGACCAGCTATTGTAAGATAAACCCGGAGGCAAATAATCGTAATTGATCCATCCGGCAATAAAGACCGTCAGAATCAATAACCAAACCTTGACTGACTCCACTTCCATTTTTTTGAAAACATAACTCGCAAGCGAGAAACAGAACACAAGTAATGAGATGAGTTGAAATGCCCATTTGTAGATCCTCATCGAAACCCAGTCTGCATCAGAAAGTGTAAATGTTTCATTGACGGCCCCGTAATTTGAAGCAAAAGCATGCTTGTTCAATGCATCATGAGAAACAATATTGTAATAGGACTCGTCGCTGCATTCAAATCCCTTATTGAAACCGGAATAAATAAAGTAAGTGATGTAAACAGCCATTCCAAAGATCAAACTGATGCAAATGAAATATAAGGTCTTTGTAAGTGACAAGGTTTTAATTTTCAAATTAAAGTCCAGGTGTTCCCAATGAGAACAGAAGGTTCTGTGTCATTAAGTACCTTTCCGTTATTGTAAAAGTCGGTTGCATGAACAGTGAATCCATAAGCTTCAGTAATGTAATCCTGAATGATGCCATCCTTATATAGAACAATATTCATTACATAATCTCCCTTTGTAACAGGGAATCTGTTCACACGACAGTTAATGGTCTGCCCACTCTTTACTGATTCAAAAGCTTCTTCCGCAATGTGATTGGCAAGTGTAAACATATACTTACCTTCATCAGAGTAAAGTGAAAGGCTCACAGAAATATTGGTCATTCTTTCCTGCTCTTGCTTTGTTTCTACTGAAAAAATAATATCCTGTCCGCTTTGTACACCATTCAATTCATTGCCATCTTTATCTTTGAGTCGGATATTCACAAACCTGATCTTGCCTTCTCCGGTGCGATCTGCACGATCGGCAATAGACGTTTTACTTAATGAAATAGAATCCTTTATGTAATTTTTCACGGCAGTGTTTGTATCCTGCAATGGAAACTCAATCCTTCCATTCTTCAGGACAAATGCTTTATTGCAAAGATTTTGGATTGCTGCCATGTTGTGACTCACAAAAAGAATGGTTTTACCATCTTTATTGCTGATCTCATTCATTTTACCCAGACATTTTTTCTGAAAGGCAGAATCACCAACAGCAAGGACCTCATCTACGATTAGGATCTCCGGCTCAAGATGAGCTGCAACAGCGAATGCTAAGCGAACGTACATGCCACTGCTATAGCGCTTAACGGGAGTATCTAAAAAATTCTCCACTTCAGAAAAGGCAACGATCTCGTCAAATTTACGTGTGATCTCCTCCTTACTCATTCCAAGAATACTTCCATTCAAATAAATATTCTCTCGCCCTGTTAATTCCGGATGAAAACCGGTTCCTACTTCCAGTAAGGAGGCCACTCTTCCCTCGTATTCTATTCTTCCCGAAGTAGGAGTTACAATTCTGCTAAGGATCTTCAGTAAGGTACTTTTTCCGGCTCCATTGCGACCAATCACTCCAACCTTATCTCCTTTATTGACCTCAAAACTAATGTCCGTGAGCGCCCAGAACTCCTCTGATACTGTTTTTTTATTGTTAGTGAAAAGCGATTTAAATAAAAAACGTTCTTCCTCCTTCACTCTGTGCTTCAGGTTATATGATTTGCTGATATTTTGGACGCTGATAACGCTGCTCATATAAAATCGGCAAATGCCTTCTCGAATTTTTGAAAATACCTTATTCCAAATATAAAAAGTACGATCAATATTAAAACGGAAATACCCGAACACAGAGGATCAAAAACCTCCCAGGTTCCAAAGAGACAATAACGAAAACCATCCAGTATCAAAACAGCAGGATTCAGTAGAAATAATTTATGAAGCGAAGCTGGAAGTTTATCCAGGTAGAACTGTGTGCTTAAGAATACAGGCGAAAGATAAAATGCAAATTGAAGAATGAAAGGGAGAGCAAAATTAACATCCCTGTACTTCACATTAAGGGAGGAAAAAATAAATCCGATCGATAGACAGAAGAGAACTGCAAGTAGGACAAATACGGGAAGTAAAAAGATCTGTGGGCCCGGCAAACCATGAAAGAATAAGAAACAGATGAAGTAGATCGCAAAAGCAATAGCAAAATCAACAAGACAAACAAAGACCGAAGAGAAAGGAAGAATGATCTTAGGGAAATAAACTTTAGTAAGAAGATTGGCATTGGCAAGCAAACTTCCACTGCTGTCACTAATACAAGATGTGATGAGATTCCAGATGATAATACCTGCTCCAACTTTTAAGAAATCAGAAGCCGGATCATTTGAGTGATTAATGAACATGGATAATACCCCGAAGATCGTAATGTTCATGATCGGTCTGATCATGGCCCAGATCATTCCCATCCAGGTTTGCTTGTATCGAACCGTTACATCTCTCCTGGCCAGATTTTTCATCAGACCGGCATACCGTTTGATCTCACTCAGATCAAGTCTGGAACGCCGGGAGTTATCAATGATGGTTTTCATGAATAAACAAATATAAGTATATAACAAAAAGGGTTCATTTTCTATTAAGGCTTTTATAAACATTATTTTAATTATAAAATAAGAGGAGACAATATGATCTTTGCAATATGAGGTTTAAAAGAGATAGCTTACTTTTACAAGGTGCATAGCATTGAACCGTTTTATAACTGGCGCCACCTCTACATTGCCTCTGAAGACGAAAGATCTCCCTTCTTTGGTCGTGAATACAGTGAATTTGAGTACAGCAATACCATTTATAATTTCTACCTGCATCCACAATGGGATGATATTGGAAGTGACACCCTTTACATCAAGATCCTTTTTGTGGATTATGAAGAGAAATATGCCATTATTGAACTTATTGGAGAATGGAATGATGCCATCAATAACGACATCATGCTGTTAAAAAGAGATTACCTGGATGAATTGAATTATTTTGGCATCAATAAATACATACTCATAGGAGAAAATGTACTTAATTTTCATACAAGTGATGATAGCTATTACGAAGAATGGTTTGAAGAGAATGAAGAAGAAGGCTGGATCGTAATGGTCAATTTCAGGGATCACGTATTAAAGGAATTTAAACATGCCGGACTCGATTATTACATCAATTACGGAGGCGAGCTAGATGAGTTTGACTGGAGAAAATTCTCTC
>DAORJH010000081.1:0-8411 GCA_035438925.1 Bacteroidia bacterium
CTGTGGTTGTTTTGGAGAACATTTAAAAATGACTCCCTTGCAAGCTATCATTAAAAATATTGTAATGATAGCAGGAGCTGTGGTGGTTTATTTTTTATTTGATGGATGGAAGATCAAGTACAACAAAATATTCTTGCTCATTTTTGCACTTCCTCCTTTTGCAGTTCCCTTTGTGATGAATCCGGTTGATTATTCTTATACAAGCAATAACCTGGACGAGAAAGTAGATTACAAACTGGAACTGGATCTCTTGTATCAGCCGGAAGATACTGTAAAAGTGAAAGTGCCGAAGCAAGAATTAAGAACCGGTAAACATGTAGTTGCATTTCTAAGTCTGAGTTGTCCACACTGCCGTATTGCTGCAAAAAAATTCAGACTCATTAAAAAGAATAATCCGGATCTTTCCATTTATTTTGTTTTGAATGGGGACAAAGAGAAATACCAGACATTTATTGATGATACGAAGGCAGATAACATCCCGTATTCATATTGCAATGGAAAAACATTTGTGCAGCTGGCCTCAACAAGTTTACCAAGGATCTATTATCTCGATAACAGTATAGTTGTGAAGAAAGTGGATTATTACGAACTCAATCAATATGCAATTGAGGATTGGGTGAATAAAGGTGAGTTGAATTGATTTTGAATTGTACTTGAATAAAAGTAGTAAGAACAATAGGTTCTTTATTAATTTTAATTTCATGTATCCATTAAAGCTCATTTATTAGTATTTAAACTTTTTTTACGAAGTTTAGATTTAATTAATTATATAGGAAATAATAATGGCAAATAGATCATTAACAATATTTTTAGCAGTTACTTTAACTATTTTGTGCTATCGTATATTTCCACAGTCAACGAATTTTGGTAAAGAAACTTTCAAATGGTTGGCTAGTAATACACCCAATGATCCAGGTAAATATAATGCCAGTTTGGTTATAATAAATGAAATCACAGACTTTCATTTTTATTCAAGTAATAATGAAATGATTGAGAAAAATGTTCTTTATAAAATAAATGATACAAAAGGTAAAGAAAAACTTCAATCTTTTAAGTTGCCTGAATCGTTTGATATTGGATATGATGCAAATAAATATAGACAAGGTAAACAATCAAAGATTAAAATTCCATTCATTGATGAGTATAAGGTTGTTAGTTTTACTGCCAGAAAATTCTCTAACGGCCAATGGATAGCAGTTCCGTTTAAATTGAAATATGAAACTATAAGGTGGGTAAGAAATTCCGGAGAATTTATTGACGATCAATATTTTAATTTTCAGTTACAAAATATTGATGTTGGTGATTTTGTAGAAATTCATTACAAAGCAGAATTTGTAGCGAATTATGGTTCTAATTTGTTCTATTTTAACTCCGAAATTCCTAAGGTTAAATGTGAGTATAAATTTCAATATCCAATTAAAAAAGAGGTTTTAAACACATCATTTTTATTGCCGATTTATGTTAAAGACTCAGTTATAAGAGAGCAGAAAAGTATTGATAATAAAATTATAATTACTGATAAAATTCTAATTGAAAATCTAGAAGCAATAAACTACCCTGCAAATGGTTTTCAGGGTAGTAGCTTGCCCCATGTTTTTGTCGATTTTACATTTTACAGGCATATAATGAATTCATATCCTGACGGGTCAAATCGCGTCTATGATTATGTTCTGATCAGACCAAAAAATTTCGAATGGCTTGTTTTTACAGACACTAATAATTATTATACTAAGACTTATGATAAAAACTCAGCTAGTATAAGAAAATTCATAGCTTCATTACCACCATTAGAGATAGACTCTTCTAATAACACCTTCTTTAGCGCATTGTGCGACACAATTAATGCGTTTAGGTATATTTCAAGTAACCAACTCTTTTACAATGAACAAAATCTAACCAACGTCTCAAGTGGTGATCATCTTTTGAAGAGAAGAGTAACTGGTCAAACTGTAAAAAACGTTTATAGTAGTGTTTTGAATGAAAGTAAAAAATTTTACTACTTAGTAAATATTCAAGATCGCCGATTCTCTGAGCATTCCATGTATTACAGAGCACATTATGCTTATGAGTCAGAATTGGTCGCAGTTCCGAGTAAAAATTCATACCTGTACTTTATGCCGAGGACTAATGGTGTTAAGTATCACTTGAATGAGTTACCTTTTTATTTTGAAGGAGTATTAGGGGCATTGCAGCCAAAAAATTTTCAACCTGAAATCAGAAATAAAGAAACCTATTTTTTTAAATTCATTAAAACGCATAAAGGAACAAGCGGTGACAATACCAGAACAGAGAATGCAGTAATTAAAATAAATACTGATAGTTTAAAAGCAGAAGTTAATATCAAAGAAAGCATTTCAGGTCAGTTTTCAACCATTTTAAGACATTTGTATCTTAACGAATATTTGGACTCAACGATTTCACCTCATTACTTTAAAAAGTGTGTTGACAAACCAGGCGCTTCGGCTGCCAAAATTAAATTTACATCAAAAATTACGGAGTTTCCATTCAGATACTCATTTGTGTGTTCGGAGAGATTGAATATTACTTCCATTTCTAATTTAGACATCACAGATTGGTTTTCTTTTCCAATTTCTTCAAAGGTGATACCAGAAAAACCAAATCATGACTATTATATCGATTTTGAGTTTTCGGACTCTTATAATTTTCTATTGGACTTTGATCATGACATGAATGTGAGTAACATCTCAGATTTTACAAGAAATGTAAAAAATGAACTTTTTGATTTGCATAGTGAAATTGTAAAAAATGCAGAAAGTAAATATTTGATAAAAGTTAATTTAGTTGTAAAAAATAGAAAGGTTGCACTAAGCAAAATGGATTTATTAATGGACCTCGTTAAGAATTTGGATGAGATAAATTCATTTGTTTTGTTCATTGAAAAAAAGCAATGAGATGATTGCTGTTCGTTTATTATTATTAAACGAAACTCTAGCTTATGTTAATGTGTAATGCTTTTTCATATAATTCTTTTCGCTTATTGTCATTTTGAATTACAACTAATTTAGTTTTCTGCAACTTTGACTCGAGTATTTTTAGCTTAATTGTTAAAAATTTGCTCATTTTTTTTATTTTGTTTAACATTAACATAAAATCATCTAAATGCGCCTGAAATTGATCCTCCTTCTGTTTGGTGTTTTACTTTTTTCATGTAAGAAATCATATACCTGTGATTGTAAGTCAACATGGGTAATTAAATCCTCGAATGGGAACTTTTATACTTATATTTTTCCTGGAGAAGCTGCACCATACAACGAAAAGTTAACAAAAAAGCAAGCTAAAGCTGCTTGCGCCCATCAACAAGTGACAACAGAATCGGATCTGAATAACAATATAACAGATAATGGGAAGTATCCATTAGAAAGTGGAGAGTCAATTAAAACGGAATGTAATTTAATATTAGAATAATATAAATGAGTAAATTGTTCATCATCTTGGTTTCTTCAGTATTGTTTTCCTGTGGGAAGAAATATAGCTGTAGCTGTTATACTAATGTAAATTTCAATTCCGGAAGTAGTGTTTTTTCAAGTGCAAAAAGTTCTCCAATAAATGAGAAAACAACAAAAAAACAAGCTCAAGCCATTTGTGACAGGGAGGCTGCCAATTTGGATGAAACTTATAAAAATATTTTCACGAATAACGGAAGTTCAAAAGCTTTTGCCAGTTCAAAAACAAACTGCACTGTTCAGTAAATGAGTTCACTCAACTTCCCTTCTTAGGTTCTTCTTTTTTCTTGATCTTATTCAGATAACGTTTGAACAGTTCATTAAAAGTTTCAAATTCCTCTCTGTAAAATAGTCCAATTCCCTGGGTATATGGCCCACCTGTTGTTGTGATCTGTGTGTTGTCATTGCTGCGATTGAATCCTTTTACTCTGTAGCGTCCGTCTTCCGTCAGTTTATATTCAATATTCACATCAATGATACCACTCGAGTTTCCGGTAGCATTGTTGTTCACACCAAAATTTCCATCAATGCTTACTTTATTATTGAAGAGCTGTTTACTTAGAGCAAGATCCACGGCATCGCCGCTGGTTTGGGATCCTGTCCGGTAATTCACACCCAGATTCAGATCTTCCATCCCGGTAATATTTCCTACATAACTATTCAAGAAGTTACTGACCTGATTACTCAATAATTCACTTCCCGTTGAAGCAGCGGCTCCACCTGCTGTTACACCTCCGCCGGATGCATTGTAGATCTGTGGCGTAACAAAAGTTCTGAATAACAAGAAGGAGAAGACCTGTCGGTTCAATTCCATCTCATCACTTAATAAATTATTGATTCTTGCTCTTGCAGTTGCATCGATGGTTGGGAAATTCAGCATGAATTTAATATCAGGTGAAAATAATTTATCACTGATCTTCAATTTACAATCTACCGGAACTCTTCCTTTATAAGTCCCTGATGTATCATTCAATAAGGAAGCAACGGATGCGCGTTGACGGTAACTAGTGATGATGTTGATCTCGGCACCTAATGGATCGCCGCTCCAGGAAATAGAGCTTCCGGCATCAATATCAAATTTTTTATTGATCACATTCTCCAGTGTAAAGCGATAATCTCCATCCGTCATGATAAGGTCTCCGAACATTTCAAATTTCCCAAGGGTGTTGATCTTGAGGCTGAGGTCACCTGCTCCTTGTACGTTCAGGATATCACCGGTACGTTTGTCAAGAATGATCTGTGCATTCAGATCGGGTGTTGCGTTCACGAACATGTCTAAATTGAATCCTGTTAGTTTATCATCCTTCTTCACTTTGTTGGTGTCTTTCTTTACAAAATGTATAAAGTCACTTTCTTCAACTTCTGCAGGACCATCCAGCGGCATATAGAATCTAGATCCCCTGGTTGTTGTATCAATCACCTGCATGTGCAGATTATTTATAAACCCCCAGATACCAATATTTCCGGTACCGAATATTTTCCCGTAGAACGTTTTGTTTTCCTTTTCCGTTGTATTCAATACCATCATGTTCTTGTATGAAATATCATAATCCAGCTGCATTTTGGTGAAATTAGTATGGAAGATATTTCCGTTGATCGTACCTTGAGAAATTGATTTCGATCCTCTTTCTTTCATAAGCAAGTCGCTGAAACGGATCTGATCGGGCATGATCTCAATCTCACCGGTGATATTGTAATTCACATTGGTATAGTCAATTTTAATATCGCTGTTGTACAACTTTAGTTTTCCATCGATCTTCAAATTGGAAGGAGTTCCGTGGATCTTGCCACCACCAACTACAAGTGCATTGTTAATGGTCATGATACCGGATAACAATGGATTTAAAAGTTTAAGGTTAGCAGGCGAAGCCTTGAAATCAACATCAATGGTCTCGTCTCTCTTATCCATGTAATAATAACCATTGAATGAAATATTCTTCGTTTCGTTTCCTTCCAGATCCGGAAGTCCCATAGAAGTGTATCCATTCAAATGAATGTTCTTGTCACCCGAATTATAGCGCGTCTTCAATACCACTCTTCCAAGTGCATTGTTATTGATCTTGAAATGTGCGAAAGCAAGGTCGCTTCCAAATGCAAAACCATCATGTTTATATAAAGAGACATTTCCGTTCATGATCCCTTCCAGATTCAATCCTATTGCTTTGAGAAGGGGATTGAAAGGTTCTAGTTGAATACTGTGGGTGTTGATAGCGAGACTGTCTTCTCTGATTTTTGACAAAGCACCACCGACAGAAATTTCCTGAATGTTACTTGCAAATTTAATAGGATTGACGGTAAGTTTACCTGTTGTATCTAAAACAGTTGGATTGGATGTGATCATATTCCATGTACAGTCTCTCGCGGTAATGAAGAATTTTTCAAAATTAAGCGTGGCCAGACTGTTATTGAAAGTGAGCTTACCAAAAACCCTTCCTGCATTTTTAGGTTGGATCTTGTTGTCCCATTCAAGATTGAATTTTGTATCCTTATCCTGCGAAACAAAATAACTGAAGTAATTTTCGAGTTTGATACTGTCAGTAAGCTGAATATCGCTTGCTTTCACAACAATATTTATTTTATTGTTCTTAGAAAATGATTCCACTGTGCTTTTGTTGAAGGTAGCGCCCGCAATTCTGACAGAATCAGACTTGAGATTGATGTTGAACAGATTTCGGGTAATATCAAATTCTCCACCGATCTGTGTATTAGGACTGATCATGAGGGAATTCACGAGTAATTCCTGTATGGTATTGAATTTTTTAATTTTTATTGAAAAAGTAAAGGCGTCGGTGTAAGGCGTTTTTGTTTTGATCTTTTTTACGAACGCGGGGTAATAAGACGAAAGAAAGTGATTGAATGCTCCATTCAAATTGCTTAGTTTGAATTTTCCTCCCATATCAAAATTGAAGTAGTTGGAACTGATCCTTATTTTTTTATCAAGAGCATCCTGATCGAGATCGAGATCAAAGGTACTTAGCTTGAATTCTTTATCACTATTGGTATAATGTGTGTTGTCCAGATTGATATTGCCTGTCAGGTTATCCAATTCATCTCCTTTTAGAACAATGAGTACCTGAGATGAAATAATTGCCTTCTGCGAACTGAAATGAAGGGCCTGAAGATCTACTTTATTGATAGTTGAAATAAAGTCCATTTCCGGAATTTTATTTTTAAAACTTATTTTACCGTCAAAATCAAAATTGGCATTCACATCGTTGCTTACGAGTTTACCACTGAAAATTTTTTCTTTGAAAACTCCGTTCAGGATAATATTTCTATAAGTGTAATTATTATAATTGATCGTGCTAACATCACCCTGAATTTCGGTGTTCAGTGAAGCCATTGATATTCCTTTTCCTTTTACAGCGCCTTTGAACGTAAGACCGTTGATTCCCTTTATTCCTCCAATTGCTCCTACATTGAAATTCTCTGTTTCAATGGTTCCTTTGTATTGTGTGTCATCTGTGCGATCGCCCAATGTGATCAGTACTTCCGTTCTGATCTTACCAAGATCGGTGGCAAGAATTCCGTTCACTGCAAAATCTTTCAGGAACCCGTCAAATTTCCCTTTATAGGACATTGTTCCAAATGGAATTAGTTGTTTCGGGATCTCCAGTTTCTTTCCCTCTGAAAAAGGATAGGAGGGAATTCTAGCCAGATCTTCATAATGTGAAGAGATCTCCTTTGCATCCATTCTGAGGAAACCGGTAGTTAGATTCGGAATCCCTGTCAATACAAGGTTTCCGTAGAACTTGGTGTATTTACCGTATTCCAGTTTAAAATCATTCAGATTCAAATCAGTCACATATCCTCGCACTTTTCCTGAAAGATAAACGGTCTCATTCAACCCGTTCAGTTCTTTTGCAAAAAAGGCAATGTCGCCAAAATTCACATAGGTGTTCTCCAGCTGGCAATTCATCTTGATCTTATTCATGAAATCCGAATAGTCTGACCAGTCATTGTATTTGAATTTGATCTGGCCTTTGATGAGGGTGTTTTTGGTACGTAGGAACAAGCGATTGAGAACAAGTTCACGATAGCTGATCTTTGCATTGACCGTAAGATTGCTTAAAGAAAATCCACTTTGTTCTTCTGTGCGCAGGCCTCTGATGTTTGCGCTGAATTCTTCCTCTCCGATTTTTATTTCACTGATCTTCGCGAATGTATTTCTGAATGATAGTCCATTGAAATTCATGTTCCTTGTGACTTGCTGATCATGATCTTCATTTCTGAATGTGAATGCAATGTTTTCAAGCAGCAATTCTCCCGGATCAACATCCCAGCCCTTCTGCGTGCTGGTGTCGATCTTTGCGGGACCAGAGAAATAGTCAACTAAGAATTGAAGGTTTAAAGTTGAATCGATCTTGTACTTTATGATCTTGGCATTAACATCACGCAATGTGATGTCCTTCACCTTTAATCTCTTTTTTTTGTAGTCTAGATCTTTGATGGAAACATTTATATCTCCATAAAGTAAAGTGTCCTGATGCAGGTCTTCAACAAAAACTCCGATCAACTCTGCTTTTTCGAAAAAGTCGATTGCTATCCTTTGGATCCTGATCTCCGTATTCAGTTCTTTACTAAGGTAAGCTCCTGCTTTGTTTCCAAGCCAGGTCTGAAAAGAATGCGATTGTATGGCGAAATAGAGAAAAGAAAGCAGTAGAAGGAAGACGATCGCTAAAATACCGGTACTTTTTATTAATATTCTTGTAATTTTACGGAGCATCCTTCAGCATAAAGATAAGTTAAAATATGCTTAGGCTTCATTAAAAAAATGCAAAAAAAGGACATCTATATTCTTGCAATTGAAAGTAGTTGTGATGATACTTCAGTAGCAGTGATGCGAAATGATTTTGTCCTTTCAAATATCACTGCTTCTCAAAAAATTCACGAACAATATGGTGGGGTAGTACCTGAATTGGCTGGCAGAGATCATGAAAAGAACAT
>DAORJH010000082.1:0-8408 GCA_035438925.1 Bacteroidia bacterium
TTCTTAATTGACCTAAATTTCTTATTTGAGATCCACTGAATCCTAAATTTCCTTCTATCAATTCAATTTGTCCAAGACTGTTTATTAAATCAGTTTCTCTAAATACAATTGAACCTGGGATTTTTTTATTAGAAATGTAAAGTCTTTGAATTTCTTCAATTTCATCAAGCATTAAAATAAAAGGTTCACCATTTTTCACTTTCAAAAAAACAATATCCTCTAGGTTTATAATTGGGATTTTTAATCTATCTATAAAATAATCAATGATTATACTTCTGCTTTCATCTAACTTCATGTTGATGCCAACTAAATCTAATCTAGGTAGAAAAACCTTATTACGGTTCTGTTCTAATCCTGCTTTTACTATTCTTTCTTTGAGATTAACCTCTGCGAAGAAAATAGAATTACCAATTGTCCCAGGTATACCATGTTCGTCAAATTTAGTATACAACAAATTTCTAGAGTCTATAGTCATTAATCAGTTTAATAAATGAAGTTGTGGGCTAATGGTGGGCTAAATCATAAAACAAAAAACCCCAAACATTTGACTGTAAGGGGTTTTTGATTTTTTTATGGTGGTGCCTCCAGGAATCGAACCAGGGACACAAGGATTTTCAGTCCTTTGCTCTACCAACTGAGCTAAGGCACCAGCTCACTCTTGTTCGGAGGGTGCAAAAATACATATTTTATCCTTTCTGCAAAATAATTGTAAAAAAAACCTCCCCCTGTATCCTGCATTTTAATTAGGCTTATCTTTAAGTTCTTTCATGAATCTGGCAATAGACATAGGCAATACATGCATTAAAACGGGCGTATTTGATGGTAAAGAGCTTTTACGCGTCCAAACCTATAACTCTATGGAGGATCTATTGAAAGATGAGGCACTTTTCAAGGGTATTAAATGTATTTCTGTTTCTTCGGTTACAGATGCACATATTGATCTCCTGAATGATAAAAAATCTCTTCCTATTCGTATTTTTTCAAAGGATACCACCATTCCCCTAATCAATAAATACCAAAGCCCAGATACATTGGGGGCCGACAGAATACTTGCCTCTCTTGGTTCCTTCTCGCTTTTTCCAGACAGGAATGTCCTTACAATAGACGCAGGCACTTGCATCAAATACAATTTCGTTAATGCAAAGAATGAATTCTTAGGTGGTGCGATTTCTCCTGGATTGTCTATGCGTCTCAAAGCAATGAATCAATTCACTTCCAAGCTTCCTCTTGTGGATCTGGATGTGAATTATGATAAATTAACAGGGACAAACACGCAAGAATCTCTTCTAAGCGGAGGCCTTATTGGAGCCGTTTGCGAGGTAGAATCCTTTATTTTACGCTATAAAGAAGCACATAAACAACTTGAAGTCTGTGTTACCGGCGGGGATGCTCCGTATTTGTGTAAACAGCTTAAAAATCGTTTCTTTGCCGATGCACATTTGGTGCTGAAAGGATTGAATTCCATTATCTGAAATGTTCGGAAAAAAACAAATAGCTCTACTCACTGCACTTATCTGTGCTCTTGTGTCTTTTTCACAGAACAATACCTTCAGTCCTTATTCCCGTTACGGTCTTGGTGAGATCAATCCAACTACTTTCGCACACAATGCAGGAATGGGAGGAGCTCACATTGCACTTAAACCGGATTCTGTTATTCCTCTTTTTATCAATGCTGGTAATCCTGCTTCCTATGCTTTGGTGAGGTTAACAACGCTCGAGGTAGGGGGAAATTTTTTCTATTCTCAATTCAGCAGCACATCCTCTTCTTTGAAAAAATGGAGCAGTAATTTTGCTTATGCGGCTCTTGCTTTTCCAGTGAGAAACAAAGGGGGAGCTTGTTTTGGTATCGCGCCTTACAGTAATTTAGGATACGATCTTCAGAGTAAAGAAGCGAATGCATTCATCGGTGATATCACTTATAAGTTTCAGGGAAATGGTGGTTTGAACAAAGCCTTCATCGGCTATGGTGTGATGCCTTTCAATGAAAGATTGAACAAATTCCGGACCAAAAATCTATATTTACCTGATTCAATGAAACGTTATCGCAATGGTGCTTATAAGGTACGCGAATTCATGAGTAAGGTATTGAGCGATCTCAGTTTAGGCTTCAATGCAAACTATATTTTCGGTAACCTTCAGCAAACTTCACGCGTCGTGTTTCCTAATTCTCTTTATTACAACAATACCTACAGAGAGCGTGTGGTGAATCTGGGTGACTTCACTGGAAATGCCGGAATTCAAACGGCCATCACGATAGACAGTGTTCGAAGAGGAGGGAAAAGGGTTGCCATGAAGGAAAAAGTGAAGTTTACATTGGGAGGATTCTTTGGATTGAACAATACGATCAAAGCAAATTACAATGTTGCAGGTTTCAACTATATCTTAAATGGTTTTGGGGATGAGATCTTCCGTGACACTATACTTTACAAGATCGATCAAGGAGGAACGATCACCCTTCCAATGGAATTAGGTATTGGGATCGGTTTCAAAAAAGGTGAAAGAATTAATATTGTGGCTGATGCTGCATTAACTCAATGGAGCAAGTTCAAATTTCTAGACAACAATGAAAAATATTATGACAATTACCGTCTAGCTGTTGGAATGAATTATGTACCCGAGAAGTACGCAGCGGGTAACGGTGCATTCTGGAGAAAGGTCAACTATCGCCTTGGAGCTAATTATCAGTCCGGCTTTATTCAGCTGGTAAGCGGTGAGCTGGTAAGTTCGTATGCAGTTACAGCAGGCATCGGTCTTCCGGTGGGAATTGGCCGATTGAATTCAATGGTGAATATCAGTGGTCAATACGGACAAACAGGACCCATGACAGGAGTTGGTACCAAAGAAAATTTCTGGAGAGTGACCTTTGGCTTTAACTTTTCTGACCGTTGGTTCCAGAAATTCAGATACGATTGATCTGATCAATAAATGAAGCAACTTCTTTATATTTTCTGTTTTGTACTAACAGCAGCATCTTTCTGCTCCTGTGAAAATGATATGAGAGAAGTTATGAATTTACCTGTACGCAAATCGATGCCTTCACAAGTTGGTGACAGTGTAACTATGATCTATACAGATAGTGCAATGCTAAAAGTGGTAGTAAAAGCGAATCGCATGCTTGTTTACAGCAAAGATGTCAGCGAGCCTTTTACAATACTAACCAACGGAATGTTTGTGACCTTTTTTGATGATGAAGAAAAGATATCGAGTACTTTAAAGGCCCGTTACGGAGTTCGTTTTGATCTGAGTAAAAGAATGGAGGCAAAATACGGAGTAGAAGTGGTGAACAAAGACGGAAATAAACTCGAAACTGAAAAATTGATCTGGGATGAAAGGGCGAAGAGGATCTACACCGATGCACACGTGAAGATCACAACAGGTAAAGAGATCATTACAGGAAAAGGACTGGAAAGCAATCAGGATTTTACAAAATATACATTAAAAGAAGTTACGGGAACAATTCAAATCAAAAACAATGGCATCTGAACCTAAAACAAATTTATTTCTCATCATCGAACGAATGTGGCTTGTTGGCGCTGCATTAGGCGTTCTGGTTACTATCTATTTTCTCATTATAAGAGATAATGACAGCGCCTTGTTCTTCTTCGCTTTCTTCATTCTCTCTTCCGTACTTTATCTCGCAAGAAAAAGTCAAAGAAAAAAACAAGATGCTTATTTAAAAAGCAAAAAAGAGAGCGAAGAACAAAATAAAAAATCCCGGACCTAAGCCCGGGATCTTACTATTTTTATCTCCTATTTTTTTAGCAGCTCAGCCATTTCAACAAGGCGAATGAATTCTGCCCTGTAGCCTTCTACATCTTTACCTTTTGAGTTCTTTGCAAGTGCAAGAACACTTTTGAAGTCGGCATTTCCCTTGAATTTAGAATCGCGTAAAACCATTCCGAATTCAGCTACAGCAGAAGCAAAACGTAAATTCTCGGAAGAAGAAGATAAACTCTTTCTTTTGTCTGCCACCACCATGGTGATCAGTTTGGAATTATTTTCATTGGGTTCTTTGTATCTGAATTTGACTGTAAGAATTTCGTCCGTTGCAATGGATGTATTCACGGTTGTTTTTTGATATTTCAGTGGATCTACGGATGCCATTTCTTCATCAGAACCTGCCGGTATGATCTCGTAAATGGCTGTTACAGTATGACCAGCGCCCAATTCACCTGCATCTTTCTTATCATCATTGAAATCTTCATTGGCAAGAACTCGGTTCTCATATCCAACTAAACGGTATCCTTTAACTTTGGCAGGATTGAATTCGATCTGGATCTTCACATCTTTCGCAATGGTGAGTAAAGTTCCTCCCATTTCCTGTACCAAGACTTTTTTCGCTTCCAGAATATTGTCGATGTATGCATAGTTGCCATTTCCTTTATCGGCCAGTTGTTCCATTTTAGAATCTTTGTAATTTCCGGTGCCGAAACCCAACACAGTAAGAAATACACCACCTTCTCTTTTTTCTTCGATCAGGCGAATCAATTCTCCGTCACTGCTTGCACCAACATTAAAGTCTCCATCCGTTGCAAGAATCACGCGATTATTTCCCGAAGTAATGAAATTATCTTTCGCAACCTGATAGGCTAATTTTATTCCGGCTCCTCCTGCAGTTGATCCACCTGCTTCCAGTTGTTCAATGGCGGCCATGATCTTGTCCTTCTCTTTACCTGAAGTGGATGGAAGTACAAGTCCTGCTGCTCCTGCATATACAACCAAGGCTACATGATCCTGTGGTCTCATCTGTTCCACTAATAATCTCAATCCTGATTTTACCAATGGAAGTTTATTCGCAGACCACATAGAACCCGATACATCCAAAAGGAATACAAGATTATTGGCAGGCATTGATGTGGTGTTGACTTCTTTTCCCTGAATTCCGATGTGAACCAGATTGTGTTTCTTATTCCAAGCACATTCGCTGTATTCCGTTGTGATTGAAAACGGAACATTCCCTTCCGGTTGCTTGTAATCGTAACTGAAATAGTTGATCATTTCTTCCACACGTACAGCATCTGCAGGAGGTAAAGATCCCTGTGTGATGAATCTTCTCATGTTGCTGTACGAAGCTCGATCTACGTCAATACTCATTGTTGAAAGCGGGTTCTTGCTCACTTCCTTGAATTCATTATCGTTGATCTTGCTGTACTCTTCTGTATTGAATTCCTGCATCGCTACACCTGATGGGGAGGGCGAATAGGCATAACTCTCTGCACATTTTAATTTGTATGATTTACCTGATTCTCTTTTGCTGTCTTTTATGACTACTTCTTCCTGTTTATTTTTTGTGATCGTACTCAATGAAATGTCCATTGTTTTGTGTTCCGCCGTTGCAACTATTACCTTTTGATCATATAAGGCATAAGCAGATGTGCTGCTTTTAATATGGTAGTTTCCAGAAAGAAGATTGATAAAACAGTAATTGCCGTTTGCGTCACTGATCGTTGTTGCAACCAGACTATCGCCTTTCAACAATTGAAGCTGAATGTTTGCAATGTTTTTGTTTTTAATTGTTTGTACCATTCCGCAAATGCTGGATCTGCTTTTTATTGGTTTGATCTGACTGTACATTCCGTTTGCTGCAAACAGAAGTGTAATGAATAAGTAACGTAACATATACCTGAGTTTTATATTTATTATTTAGGTGCTGGCTTAACTTTTATTCCATAAACTTTTTTTAAGTTTTGGATTTAATCCTTAACTGTTTCATTTACCTTCATTTAGACACGACCTCTTAAAGCCACATAAGTGCCTGATCATCTGTTAATTAACATATTTAAACATGGTCATCTTCTAAAAAGGCACGAACTTTGTCTTAAGAAAGATGGTGTTGTTTTTTGAGATATAGTGTGCACCACGAACCGACAGCTCAAACTTAAGTTTGGACTGGGATACGGGGAATAGGGTGAAAAGCCCTTAAAAGGACCGTCCTTAATTGGATCGGTCCTTTTTTAGTAATTAACAATTTCCTTTAAGATATGAGCAATGTAACTTTCCCAATTGCATTTTTCTAATTTTGAATTCCTTTAAAATGCGCGTTTATTCCATATTCATTTTTTCATTTTTTTGTCTTCATCTATTTTCGCAAAAATCAGATTCTTCAAATCAATCAAACGGAAATTTTGAAATACGAAAACGCGACCATGTTTATTTTGTATCCAATCGTTTGTGTGATGATAATAAACTGGATGTTTTTAAAGTAACACCTACCGACAAAGAGCCACCGGTAATTATTGTACGTGGTAAGTTCAAGGTAGAGGGTTTCCCGAAAGTTAAAAAAGCAAAGATCCATGTTTTCAATGCATCTACCGATGACATGGTGGGCGTTTTTAATACAAATTCCTTCACGGGAAATTATTTATTGGTCCTTGCACCGAGTGTAAAATATATTTTTAAAGTTGACATTGATGGATACCCAACATTGACCGAAGAAGTGGAAGTTCCAATGAAGATCGATTACGAGGTCTGTTATCAGGAAATGAATGTGAAGCCGAATGGAAAAAAGGCACGGATCAATGTGAATAGCTTCTTTACGGATGAGAATGAAAAAGTTTTCTACATGAAGGCAATGGTGGATACGACGCGTCATTTATCTAACATGTATCAATTTGGACAAGGACAAAAGAAAAAGGATGTGAAATCAGAATCAGCGGAGATATCGACTGTAGATGATCTGGTGAAGAAGCAGATTGACTTAGAGCGAAAGAAACCGGTGGATGCATTGGCATTTTTTCGGGCAGGCAAATTTGAAAATGCCCTGCAGATCTACAGTTTGCTGATGAAGAATGATCCAGGCGATCCCTTCATCAATTATTATTATGGAGTTTGTAATTTCAAGTTGGGAAAAAGTAAAACTAAAGCCATCGCAGCTTTGCAACTTGCTTCTTCTTACAAAGAAGTTCCGTATGATGTTTTTCTTTATTTAGGTCAGGCTTGTCATTATTCCTATCTCTTCGAAAATGCGATCGCTGCTCTTCAGGAGTATAAAAAGAAGGCAAAGCCCTTAGAGATCACATCGAATAACATTGCTGGTTTGATCAAGAATTGCAACAGTGGTATGGAATTGATCAATGATAAGATCAGCATTGAGATCATGAAAAGGGAAGATGTTAAGGAAAAGGAATTTCTTACTTTATATAATCCAGAGGTCGTAAAAGAAGTTCAATATAAAACGGATTTTTTCAAATCTCCTGCAGATAAGGTGAAACCAATTAAGCAGCTCATAACTTCCTTCCATCAAAAAGAATACATTCATGTGAGTTATGGTCCAAATCAATTGAATAAAAGCGATCTATATGTGAACGTACCACTTCCCAATGGAAAACCCGGACCATCCAAAACCATGGGGCCGGAGATCAATACACCGGAAGAAGAAAATTATCCTTATTTAAGCAGGAATGGTTTGAGTCTTTATTTTTCATCTAAGGGACATAACAGCATGGGAGGTTATGATATCTTTAAATGTACCCGACCGGATACATTATCAGAATGGTCCAAGCCCGTAAACATGGGTTATCCGATCAATTCAACTTATGATGATATCCTTTTTCTTCCTGATACTTCTGAGCGATTTGCCGGAATGTGTACGAACAGAAAGAACGGTCAGATGGAGTACATGCATTTGAAATTGCCAAACAAAACAAATTCTTACTCTGTGATCAAAGGGCAATTTCTTACCAGCGATTCCTTGGGTTTCAGAGATGCATATATTTCGGTAAATGATGTGAACACCGGAGAATTTGCAGGGATCTACAAGACAAATCATGAAACAGGAATGTATCTGATGATACTTGTTTCCGGCAGGAAATATGAATTGGTGATCGAGTACGAAGGTCTGCCTGAATTCAGAAGTGTTTTTGAGATACCTGAGAAGAAAGGAGAATTTGAAATGAAGCAGATCATTAAGGTGAATAAGTCAGCCGAGAAGGATCATTTCAAGATCAGAAACTATTTAACTGAATTCGAAGCAGAACGTGTTGCTTTTGCGAAAGGCGCAGGACCTGTTATTGAAAATGGGAGTGAGGAGAAAAGCAAAACAAATGCCGGAATAAAGCGTACGCCGGAAGAAATGAAACTGGACAGAGAAGATCTGACAAGGGCAAAGACATTCTACGATCAATCTAATTTTAAGGAAGCAGCAATGCTTTACGAGAAAGTAAGTTTAAGAGCCGATCTTGATCCATTAAGTAATTATTATTATGGTGTGAGTTTGTATCAGGCCCATCAGGATAAGACCTTTTGTATTCCTGTTCTAAGTGCCCTTCAAAAAGAGAAGAATATTCCGGAGGATCTATTTCTTTTTCTGGCAAGAGCAAGTTATTATAGTTATCGATTTAAAACCGCAATTGCCTTTTATAATAAATTCATTGGTATCGGCAATCCGGATGCAGAACTAAAGAAGACAC
>DAORJH010000083.1:0-8243 GCA_035438925.1 Bacteroidia bacterium
CCATTGATATTGATAAGGAAGCAACAGAGCAGGCAAGGCTCAATGCTGAACAAAGTATTTTTAGAAACATTGAAGTAGCAAATCTGTCCTTTCAGGACTTGGCTGCAACATCACAAGAACAATTCGATCTCATCGTTACCAACCCACCGTATTTCACAGACTCACTTAAAAGTCAGAATCAGACTCGCACAGTAGCACGGCACAATGAGTTCCTTTCATTTGAAGATCTTTTGAATGGTGTGAAGAAAATGCTGCATGAGAAAGGAAAATTCTATTTGATACTTCCCACCAAAGAGGCGGGCATTTTCAGGGAAATGGCTAAGCAAAAAGGGCTTTATCTTTCGAAATTATTGCGCGTTCGAACCAGGGCAGATTCAGAAACGGAGAAAAGACATTTGATGTTGTTTGAATTCAAACAAACGGAATTTTCAGAATCGACGCTCGTGATTGAGACGGAGCAACCTTTGAAGTATACCAAGGAGTATATTGAATTGACCAAAGAGTATTACCTCAATTTTTAATTCAGAATATTTTTTCCATTCTGTAATGCTGAATGATCCCCCAAAGGAGAAAACTTTTTTCAGCAACACTATAATTGCAGCTTTTGTAAAAATCAACGGCATTTTCACGGGCCTGTAGTTCCACTTTTTGTAGTCCCATTTTTTTTGCCTCTTCCTCCAGAAAAACAACGATCTTTTTTCCAAGGCCTTTTCCCTGGTGATCCGGATGAACAGCCATAAATCGGATCTGTCCTGTTTTATTTTCGTTCTCCTGTAATCTCCCACAAGCAATTGCTTCGCCATTTTCGTCCCGAATGTAAGCATTGATGCTGCTATTTTCCAGTTCATCGGTTGCTGTTGCTGCCGGCTGATCCCAGGGTTGACGGAGCACCAAATAACGAAGTGCAAGAATGCTTTTCAGTTCTTGATCATTTGATGATCGTATAACGGTGTATGAATTCATCCGAATTTAAATGCGATGCCTGAAACGGCACTGATATTCTTTTTATTGTAAGTAAAGTTCACCAGCATTTCTTTTGCTTCCGGAAGTTCAAAAACTTCTTTCAGATTTCTGATCTTCCCAATGGGAACTTCCTTGGCAAGACAAAGCTTCAAAAGCGTTTTAAAATCATAAGCTTTGATATAATTGTAAAGCACATGGTAAAGTTGCGTCCGGTTACGTACTCTTGCCTGATTGTTCGCGTAATTTTTTTCCTGTGCCAGGGCGGAATAAGCGATCAGATCACACAAAGCCTGAAATTGTTTGTTGTTTCCAATGGCAAAAGTAATGAGGTGCTTGTCTTTCGTTTCAAATAATTCACCGTAAGGTGCAATATTCGGATGCAGACTTCCCATAGCACAAGGTAGATGTCCGACCAGCAGCCAGTTCGTTGCCTGATTGGCAAGAGAGGCGATTGCGCTATGATAAAGCGAAACCGATACTTCACAGCCCTTGCCGGTCTTATAGCGCTGTAATAGCGCAATAAGTATAGCTTCTTTGAGTTGATGGCCTGCCAGCAGATCGATCAGCGCTACAGGCATTTTAACGGGTTTACCGGAAGGTTCTCCATTCATGTGCATAAATCCACTTTCTGCCTGCAGAATAAGGTCATAAGCAGTACGTGGCGAATCTTTCCCAAATCCATTGATGCTTGCGTGAATAAGTTTTGGATTGATCGTGGATAAGGTCTTGTAATCTACTTTGAGTTTTTTATCATCACCTTTTTTAAAATTGCAGATCAGTATATCTGCATCTTTGATCAGGGTATGAAATTTTTTTAATTGAGAAGGAAGGGTAATGTCCAGCCACTCAAAAGTTTTTAAAGCATTCACGCTCCAGAAATAAGCGCTCTCCTTTTCTTCTGTGTTTTCTGTTTTTAATTTCCAGCTTCGGGTAACATCGCCATTGGTCAGTGGATTCTCAATCTTAATGACCTTGGCACCGAGCTCTGCAAAAAAATAACCTACAGAAGGACCCGCAAGTACACCCGCCAATTCTACAACTTTCAGATCTTTAAAAATCGCTTTCAAGTTCTAACGTAATTCAGCGCCTAGTTTTTCTTTGAAATTCTTCAACAATTTTTCCATCACTGAATCTATTTGTTTATCAGTTAATGTTGCCTCCTGATCTTGCAATAAGAAAGAAACGGCATAGGATTTTTTCCCACCCAGCTTTTCATCACTGTAAATATCGAAAAGCTTGACTTCTTTCAATAATTTCTTCTCTGATGCATAAGCCAACTCTTCCACTTCACTGTATTTCACTTGAGCGTTCAGTAATAGCGCTAGGTCTCTTCTCACTGCAGGGAATTTAGAAACCTCCGCATATTCAATGTGTCGTTTCTTGAATGCTTTGGTCAATGCATTGCGGTCGATGTCTGCATAAAAAACCGCTTGCGTGATACCGTCTTTTTTCAAAACAGAACTTTTCATCGAACCTGCTTCTGCAAGGATCTTTCCGTTCAGTGTAAAACTTAAACCAAAGTCAAATTCAGAACGGGTACTGTCACCTGTTTTTATATTCTCGATCCCACACTGATCGAATATTCCCAACAAAGCTGCTTTTAAAAAAGAAAGATCTGTCTTCGCATTCATTCCATAAGGATTTTCAGGAACTGCACGTCCTGTTGCAAAAAGACTGATGTGTTTACGCTCTCCATATCCAAAGTCATTTGTGGAATCTAAAAAATAGCTTGTACCAAATTCAAATAACTTAAGGTCATTGTTCTTTCTGTTGATGTTATAGGCAATTGCCTGCAGTCCGCTGTAAAGCAAATCTGCACGAAGCACATTCAGATCGGCGCTCAATGGATTCACCACTTTCACCAATTGCTCAGGATTACTGTAATTAGTTTCAGCTGTAAGCGAAAGTCCCATCATCTCGGTGAATCCGAAACCTGTCAATACGGCTGACACTCTTCTTTCCAAAAGGGTAGGGGAATCATCTGTTGATGTCATTGCCGAATAATGAATGGACTTTCCGGCTTCTACATTGTTATAACCATAAATGCGCATGATCTCTTCGATCACATCGGCTTCTCTTGTTACATCGGTTTTATAACGAGGTACGCTTAATAGTAATCCATCTGCTCCCTCCGATTCAATGCTAATGCCAAGGTTGTGCAGGATATTTTTAATTCTTTCTTTTTCAATTTCTTTTCCGATCAACTCATTGCAGTTATTATAGGAGAATGCAACTTTGTACGGCTCAAGTTTTTCAGGATAAAGATCCACCACTTCCATGCTTAAAACGCCACCTGCTAATTCAAAGATAAGGTTAGCTGCGCGAGTGAGGGCTTTTAAAGTCATATCCGGATCACATCCTCTTTCAAATCGGAAAGAAGAATCCGTTTTCAGTGCATGTCTTTTTGAACTTTTACGTATGCTTGCAGGATCAAAATAAGCACTTTCCAGAAAGATAGCTTTAGTGTTCTCACTTACGCCACTTTCCATTCCTCCAAACACACCGGCAAGACACATAGGTTCGGTTTCATTGCAGATCACCAGGTCCTCTTTGTTCAATTTTCTGTCAATGCCATCCAGTGTCTTGAAATTTTCTCCATCCTTCGCTTTTCTTACGATCACTTTTTTTCCTTTGATCTTCTCCAGGTCAAACGCATGCAATGGTTGTCCTAATTCATGCATCACAAAATTTGTGATGTCTACAATATTGTTGATGGGTCTTGATCCGATCGCGGTCAAACGGTTCTTCAACCAATCCGGACTTTCCTTTACTTCAATGCCACTGATGACGATTCCCGAGTATCTTGGACAGGAAGTGGTGTCTGTAACTTCAACATTTACTTTGTTCAATTTTGTAGAATCGGGCAGCGATTGAAATCCGTTTTCAAGGATGCTTAATTTTAATTCCGGATCTCTCGAATTGAGAATGGTCATGAGGTCTCTTGCCGTTCCCAAATGCGAGGCTGCATCGCTTCTGTTTGGTGTCAGTCCAATTTCCAAAACAGAATCATTTTCGATATTGAAAACAGATGAAGCAGGCGAACCTACCTCTGTATCCGAAGGAAGAACAATGATGCCATCGTGGCTTTTACCAATTCCAATTTCATCTTCTGCGCAGATCATTCCTTCGCTGGCAGCACCACGAATCTTTGATTTTTTTATTTCGAAAGGTTCGCCTGTAAGTGGAAATAATTTTGTTCCAACAAGCGCAACGATGACTTTTTGCCCAACAGCTACATTCGGTGCTCCACATACTATAGAAAGCGCTTCGCCTGTTCCAACTTGCACTTTGGTAAGTCTTAATCTGTCTGCATCGGGATGTTTGACGCATTCGATCACTTCTCCAACAACTAGTCCCTTTAAACCTCCAAGAATCGATTCAAATGTTTCAATGCTTTCCACTTCCAGTCCGGATGCCGTTAAAAGGTCTGCAGCCTCAATTGCACTGAGATCAACAGGGAGTAATGTTTTTAGCCAATTATAAGAGATCTTCATTGTACGAAATAAAGACTAAAGATACATTTTTTTGTGCAAGAAGGGAAAGGAAAATCTGAATTTTTCTCAATGAAGATCAGTTCACTACTATACCCAGACTGGTAAGCGAGCTGGAGATCTTAAGCTGGTGTTGTTCTAGTTCTTTTTTATTGATGTCAAACTTCAATTCATCATCTTCCAATGTTACGAAGCTTAGGGAAGCTCCTTTCTTCGCTAGTCCTTCGCGTTCGCCAACGATCAAAACTGGTTTATCTTTGTTTAATTCCTTTAAGGTCTTCGCAGCAGAACTTTTTGAAGAACTGATGTATATCAAATGCGCACCCATTGCTTCCTCGGGAGAAATGCATTTTTTTAAAATAATATTTCTACCCTTTATTTTTTTAGTTGCAGCCAACAACTCCAATTCTTTATTGATTGGGGAATCTCCAATTACAGCCAGCAGGAAGTCGCCTTTGCTTTGTGCTTCCGGCCACTCCACATATTTCATGAAATTGTAAACGAAAAGGGAATAGGCCTTATAATCTGTTGTCTGAGCCCGAGATTCAGAAATACAAAATAGACTCACGAAAAGTGAGATCATGAATAAATATTTCAGTTTGTTACTCAGGATCCGGATTTATTTTTTTTAAAGGACAGATCGTACTGAATTCTTAAAACCACTTCTCTCGATGTTCCAGGCAAAGGAAGATGCCCACCATCGTAGGGTTGAATGTATTTGATGTTTTGGTTTAGGGCGTCGTAAACCCCAAGGCCAATGTTCAAACCTTTCACGGGACTGAATTTTGCGTAAAAATTCAAGAGAAAAGTGGGGGCAATTAATTCCTGAACACTTTTGTTGAGACTATCATATGAGGTGATGGCATAGCGTGAACTGTAATAAGATGCGGTCGTATTCAGAGAAAGTTTGGAGGAGACATTCCAGCAAAGATTCATGTTAATCCTGTTATTAGCAAAAGCCAGCAATGAATTCTCATTTTCTGTTTCATACACTTCCACCTTATCTTTATTGGCTGCTGTGTAAAAGGCATAGTTAACGGAAACAAATCCCCATATATCTTTTATCTTATATTCTGCTTCTATTCCACTTGTACCTGTTTTGCCGAAATTTTTATAAAGATCATTGTCAGCAGAGTCAGTGTAGTATACAATTGGATCACTTGTTAGTATGTCATAAATATTAACTGTAAGAATGGATTTGCGTGTAACTTGATAGCCCATTTCCAGTTCGAGCACCTGGGTGAGTTCAGGTTTGATGCCGTTGCTGTCGGCTCCATTGATATTCTCAATAGAAGGAGCTCGGAATGAATTACTATAAAGAGCCTTGAAATGAAAACGTTCAAATTTTTTGGTTAAACCTATCCTCGGAACAAAGGCACTGCCGTAGGCATTGTGTTTATCAAAACGAGCACCTACAATAAAGTTGACCAATCTAGTCTTGATCAAACCCTGTGTAAATGCGGCGAAATTATTATAAGTGACGGAAGATTTGTCATTGGCAAATTTGCTCTTAGGCACATAATCTACCGCATAATCAAAATAAGCTTCTGTCCCTGCAATAAAATTAATATAACGGTTGAAGTTATAGGAAGCCGTGATATTCGCTGTACTCCTGTTCACTGTTCTGTTATAGGCGGCTTTATTGTCATAAGGTATAGCTGACCAAGGGGTTTGGTTTTTGTAATTGAATTTTGGCGTGATGCTTAATTTATCATTGAATTTGTGAATGTACTTGATCTCAGAAAAGAAGGAATTGAAATTTTCTTTTTGAACTCCGTCTTTAATTATCTCGCCATATCCTGATCCTAATGTTGTTTGATAAAAATCTCCGATCACCCGGCAACTTAATCCTTTGTAGGCAAGAGCTGCATTAAAATAACGGGGATTAAGAGCAGAATTCCCTGCCATATTATAAGTGCTATCATTGGGATCCGTGTAATCCTGATCGCTTCTTTGACCCTGTCCTATCAATCCAGAAAGGCTGTAAGAGAGATCCCCTTTTTTATCGCCAATCATTAGATTCAAATTTCTTCGGCCAAAATCATTCTGCATCTGTCCATAAGTTCCAGAAACTGTTAGTCCTTTTAAATCTTCACCTTGCTTTGTGATGATATTCACTACCCCGTATTCAGCATAACCACCGTAGATTGCTGAGCCTGGACCACGAATGATCTCGATTTTTTTGATTTGTTCTACAGGATAGTGATTGCCAAACTGAGTTGTTGCAAATAAAGATTCATTCATTTCCTGTCCATCGATCAAGAGTAGTACTTTTCCCTCGTGTGCCCAGTTGCCGCGAATCCCAATACCTACAACACCTTCCACGTCAAGTCCGAAATCAATACCCGGTACCAATCTAAGTACATCAATGAGGTCACGAGCACCTGATTTTTTAATTTCCTCTTCAGTTATCAAGCTCACGATACTGGGGGATTCTCTTGTATTCAGTGGTTTTTTAGAGGCTACAGAAATAAGGGAATTAATGATCTTTTCGAGTTCTGAGGGAACACCGTGTGCTTTCATTTTGAGCAATTGCTCCAATGACATTTCATAAAAATCGAGGCTATCCTTCTTAGCAGGCAAACTATCGCTTTGTGCATAAAATGAACTTAAGCAAATTATCAGGAAAAGAAATAGGAGCCCTATTCGCTGTAAAAACATCATATAAATATACTAAAAGGAACATTTAAAAAAATTTTCTTTGCAGGTAAATTATGATATATTTGTATGAATGAGCAACCTCTTTTGGAGGGTTTAATCAATGAGATCAGGCATTTTCAATACGGGCTTCCCTAGGATCACTTTGGTCTTTTCACTTATCATTATTGTCGTGATCTTAAATGTTGTTTTTAACTACTTCATTATTAGCAGAAATAAAACCACAATTGTAAAAATGACTGAGGTGATCAACCCTTACCTTGAAGGCTTGGAGGATCTAAATGAAATACTGATCGAATCCAAAATGTATTCTACCAACTGGGTTTATCTGCAGAATAATATTGAAGATAAAAAGAGTCTAGAGGAACTTCATAAAAAGCGATATCCAGAAATAAAGGAATGGCTTAACTCTTTCATTGATAAATTCAAGGCAACCGAAGGAATGGGCACGTTAAAAGCTGATAGCCTCTCAGGTGTGTTTCGAAATTTTGAGGCCTTAATAATAGTTGAGAAAGAGATCATGAGTACACTTTCTTCTTTTGATGATTATGAAAATCCAAAAATGAAATTCATCGCAGAAGATCTTATTGAATCGGAGGTGTTGCCAAGAACCGATCAGATCATGAAACAATTAAATGTGATCATGCGAGAGAATAAAGAAGAGGCAACTAAAATGAAGAAAAGAATAGAAGACGAGTCAATGCTAATGACCAGTATCATGCTTATCTCTTCATTCGGTTTGCTTGCCTTTGTTGTGATCTCTATGATCATTATATCAAATAACATTCGTAAACCTGTGCAAAAAATGAATCAGATCGTTCAGACGTTAGCCAAAGGTGAGATCCCGGATGATAAAGTTGATATTCAGAAAAATGTGATCGGCGAAATGGTGGTTTCGGTTCATGCGTTAACCGACAGTTTCAAACAGACCTCAGAATTTGCCAATGAAATAGGGAAGGGAAATTTGAGTGCAGAATACAATAAATTGGGAGAAAATGATATGTTGGGCAATGCGCTTATTCACATGCGTGATAGTTTGAAGGCCTATGCGCATGATATGGAGCAGAAAGTGAATGACCGGACTTTTGAAGTGATCGAGAAAAGTAAAAAGCTGGAACATGCCTATAAGGA
>DAORJH010000084.1:0-8224 GCA_035438925.1 Bacteroidia bacterium
CATTGAGATGTCAGGTCGAGCGTTTCGGGATGTCAGGTCGAGCGCAGTCGAGACCTGATAACACCAACTGTCATTTCTCGACTGCGCTCGAAATGACAAGCATACGGTGTCAGGTCCAGCGTCATTGGGATGTCAGGTCGAGCGCAGTCGAGACCAGATTAACCAATCTCCATTCTATTTCTTCTGATTTTTAAAATGTGAATCATTCATACACTCCGAGAATTTTTTCAGTTTTTCCCAATTTCCATCAATTAAAGCCTCCTTCTTTTTACGGCTCCATTTCTTAATCCTTTTTTCCCATTCAATGGCTAAATTGAAATTTGTAAACGCTTCCACATACATTATTTTGACAGGTCGTCTCGTGTAAGTGTAGCTTGTTGTAATTATTCCTCGATTATGTTCTAGCAGCCTTTTTTCGGGATTATTTGTAACACCTGTATAATAGCTTTTATCTGAACATTCTAAAATATAAACATAAAGCTGTTTCATGGCTAAGGCAAAGTTATTGATAAATTGAAAATATGGTTTTTAAGCCGGATCAATTAAATAATGTTTTTCATTCCGTTCTCTCCTCAACTTCGCTCGGAGTGACTATAGTCAAGTGGCATTTTGGTAAGTAAGGTCGAGCGTCATTGAGATGTCAGGTCGAGCGATTCGGGATGTCAGGTCGAGCGATTCGGGATGTCAGGTCGAGCGCAGTCGAGACCAAGTAGCACCATCAATCATTTCTCGACTACGCTCGAAATGACAACCTACAGTGTCAGGTCGAGCGTCATTGAGATGTCAGGTCGAGCGAAGTCGAGACCAGATAGTGTTTAAAATGTTACTTGTCTTATTATAGTTTACCATTAAAAAAGTAAACTGCCCCTCCAATTGTATCCGATTTTGCACCGGTAACAGTATGCAGTGTATTTACCTTTTCATTCACGCGCAGATAACCTAAAAAAGCAAAGATCAATGCTTCTTTGAACTGAATGGTTTCGTTATCCGGCAGGATAATTTCACCTTTGTATTTCGTTCTGATCTGATCGATCAGAAATTCATTGTAAGCTCCTCCTCCCGTAACCAAAACACTTTTTAAAGCGAATTCGTTCAGCACATCTGCTATCGCTTCCCCGGCATAAGTACAAAAAGTTGCCAGTTTATCTTCAATGGTGATCCTGTATTTAGCTAAAATCGGCAACAATAAATTCTCATATCGCTCTCTTGCCAATGAAATCTTTTTTTCGATGTGTAAGGTGGTTTTTAATTCTTTCAATAAAAACTCATCCGCTTTTCCACTGGCTGCTAATTTTCCTCCTTCGTCATAGGGTTTGTCCAGCTTTTCAGCTAAGTAATTCAAAGCCATATTGGCAAAACAAACATCAAAAGCCTTTCTTTCTCCATTGGTGTCAAAAGAAATATTAGCAATGCCCCCTATGTTTAAACAGGCATCATGCTTTCCAAAAAGTAATTTATCTCCTATAGGCACCAATGGCGCACCCTGTCCACCATTCACAACATCCAAGGATCTGAAATCACAAACAGTAGTTGTGCTTGTGATGGCCGCAATTGTAGCACCACATCCTAATTGTGAGCTGAATCCATGTTGAGGTTGGTGAAAGACGGTGTGTCCATGTGAACTGATCAAATCAGCCTCCAGACCGTTTTCAGACAAGAATTTTTTAACTTCTGTACCAATAAATTTGCCAAAAAGATGATGCATGGCAAAATATTGCTGCGCATTTGCATTTTTGATCTCACTTAACTTCCTTTTCTGTTCTTTTGAATAAGGGATTGTATTTGCCTTCAACACAGCGTAATCGTAGCTTTTCCCTGTCAAATTGAACTCACACAAGGCCAGATCAAGCCCATCCAGTGAGGTTCCGCTCATTATACCCAGTACTTTCATTTTTTTACTTTTTTCCATGTGTAAAACGGCTTGTTTTCGAGTACTAAATCGTATATATTTGCAAGGATACAAAAAATAGTTTAACCTAAAAATCTTTACCATGTATTTTGAACTTTCAGAAGAGCATTTGATGATACAGAAGGCAGCTCGTGAGTTTGCCCAGAATGAATTAAAGCCGGGTGTCATTGAGCGCGATGAGCATCAGAAATTTCCAACAGAGCAGATCAAGAAAATGGGAGAGCTTGGCTTCTTGGGAATGATGGTTGATCCCAAATATGGTGGAGGAGGTATGGATGCCATTTCCTACGTTTTAGCAATGGAAGAGATCAGTAAGGTGGATGCAAGTTGCAGTGTAGTTATGAGTGTAAATAACTCTTTGGTTTGTTGGGGACTTGAAACATTTGGTACGGAAGAACAAAAACAAAAATACCTGGTGCCATTGGCAAAAGGCGAGAAAATAGGTGCGTTTTGCCTGAGCGAGCCTGAGGCCGGTAGTGATGCCACCTCTCAGAAAACTACAGCAGTCGATAAAGGAGATCATTACCTCCTGAACGGAACAAAGAACTGGATCACCAATGGTAATAGCTCCAGCTTCTATATTGTGATTGCACAAACCAACGTAGATGCAGGTCACAAAGGTATTAATGCCTTGATCGTTGAAAAGGGAATGCCAGGATTTACAGTTGGACCAAAAGAGAATAAAATGGGAATTCGTGCAAGTGATACGCATTCATTGATGTTTGATAATGTAAAAGTGCCGAAGGCAAATAGAATAGGGGAAGATGGATTTGGTTTTAAATTTGCCATGAAGACCTTGAGTGGTGGCCGTATTGGAATTGCTTCACAAGCCTTGGGAATAGCAAGTGGAGCTTATGAATTAGCACTTCAGTATTCAAAAGAACGTAAAGCATTTGGAAAAGAGATCAGCAAGCACCAGATCATTCAGTTCAAATTGGCCGATATGGCAACGAGGATCGAAGCAGCGCGTCTTTTAATTTTCAAGGCGGCCTGGTTAAAAGATCAACACTTGCCAATGGATAAAGAGAGCGCAATGGCTAAGGTATTTGCAAGTGAAACTGCCATGTGGGTAACAACTGAAGCGGTACAGATACATGGCGGCTATGGATATGTGAAGGAATACCATGTAGAGCGCCTGATGCGTGATGCTAAGATCACCCAGATCTACGAAGGTACCAGCGAAGTACAGCGCATCGTGATCTCCCGTCAGCTATTGAATTGATCGATATTCATTCGATTTAAAGATTCGCCCGAAATGGCGAATCTTTTTTATTTTGGACCTATTTCACTGGCCATTATCAATATTTTTAAGAAAAATATTTCAAAAAAGCAAGCTAAAAGGCTTGAAATAAACCCGTAAATTTAAGTGCCTAAAAAGGGGCGATTTACTTTAGAAATGAGCGGATTTCATGATGATGCAGAAGGTCAGGACGACAAAGAGTTCGAAAAGAACTTGAAGCGTTTTGAAGATATGCTGGCCAACGGTGAGACTTATTTTTTCGATGCAGATGACATTGAAGAGATAATCGACTATTACCTGCAGTGGCTGAATTATGAGAACGCAAAAAAAGCAATCGATTACGGTTTAGAACGTTTTCCATATTCAACCATTATCAAAATTCGCTATGCGCAGTATCTTTCCAGTCAGCATTACACGCACGAAGCACTTACTATCTTGAATGAAGTGGAGCAGATCGAGCAGAGTAATTTTGAATTGTATATGGCAAGAGGTTATATCTATTCACAAATGGGATTAGGAGAACAGGCCATTGAGAATTTCAAAAAAGCATTGCCGCTTGCTGAATTCAAAGATGAGGTTTATGTTGCATTGGGTGTAGAGTTCTTAAATGAGGAGAAAGCAGATGATGCCATGTATTATCTGAAAAAAGCGATCCGAATCAATCCTAAGAATGAAGTTGCACTCAATGAACTTTCACTTTGTTATGATCTTACAGGAAAAGCAAATGAAGCCGTTACCTTCTTCACTGAATATTTAGATGCATATCCATACAGTTATTATGCATGGTTCAATTTAGGACTTTCCTTTGCCCGTATTGGTTTGTTTGAAAAAGCAATTGAAGCTTACGATTACGCATTGGCCATCAATGAGCAATTCAGTTCAGCTTACTTCAATAAGGCAAATTCTCTTGCTCAACTCGAGAGATACGAAGAAGCCATTCAGGTGTATAAGGAAACATTTAAATATGAAGATCATGATCCTTCTACCTATTATTACATAGGTGAATGTTATGAGAACATGGAACGCTTTGAAGATGCGCTTGTGAATTACAATAAATGCGTGAAGCTGGATCCTGCACATGCGGATGCGTGGCTGGGAATAGGTGTGGTGCTGGATGCATTGAATCGTTTGACGGAAGGAATTCATTACATAAAGAAAGCAATTGAGATCAATCCGAATGATGCTGAGTACTGGTATGTTTTTGCAGAAGTACAGCACAAACTCGGATTTTTGGAAGAATCGGCCATGGCCTTTCAGCGCGTGATCGAATTGGATTACGAAGATTTTGATGTGTGGCTCGATTACAGTAAACTTCTACATGAAGCGGGATACCTCAATGATTCTATCGCTACGCTTGCAGAAGGGATCAAGCACTTTCCGACAGCAGCCGATCTGCAATATAGAATGGGCGTGATGCTGCTGGAAAAGAACAGCAGAAAAGAATCCATGGAATTCATTGCAAAAGCATTGGAGCTGGATTACAATAAACATGAACAATTGTTTGAATATGCTCCGGTTCTTGAAAAAGACGCTGAGATCATTAGTTTAATTTCACATTATAAAAAATAGTACATGGCGAATCAATACAATGTAAAGCTCACGCATTTGCCTGAACGCAGCGTCAAGCCTCGAAAATCAGGTGTTACCATGGTGATGGATAAAGGGATCAGCTTGCGTCAGGCAGAAGATTTTATCAGCATTTCATCCGATTATGTGGATTATGTGAAGCTGGGTTTTGGTACTTCTGTTCTCACTAAAAACGTGAAGGAGAAGGTGAAATTGTATCAAAATGCAGGTTTAAAAGTCTATGTCGGCGGAACTTTATTTGAGGCTTTTGTGGTTCGCAATAAATTCGATGATTACTTGAAATACATTTCCGATCTTGGACTTGACAGTGCAGAAGTTAGTGATGGAAGCATAGAGCTGGAACACGATAAAAAATGTGAATACATCACTCGCCTTGCAAAAGATTTTACTGTATTAAGTGAAGTGGGAAGCAAGGAAGAGGGAGTGATCATTCATCCTGCACGCTGGATCAAAATGATGCAAAATGAACTTGAAGCAGGTTCAGAAAAAGTAATTGCCGAAGCGCGTGAGAGTGGAACAGTAGGGATCTTTCATAAGAACGGTAGTGCACACACGTTGCTTATTCATCGTATCGTGAACAAAGTGAAACTGGAAAATGTAATTTGGGAAACTCCTCAGAAAAGTCAGCAGGTTTACTTTCTTAAACTATTCGGAGCTAATGTAAATGTTGGTAACATAGGCGTGGATGATGTCATCTCTCTCGAAACTCTGCGTTTAGGATTAAGAGGCGATACCTTCTTTACCTATTTGCCGGACGAACTGAAACAAGATAATGTATAATAAAATTAGTAAAGCATGAAAGAGATCACTGTACAAGAACTTAAACAACTGAAGGACAGCAAAGCTGATTTTCAGTTGATCGATGTAAGAGAGGAATATGAATTTGATGAAGCCAATCTGAACGGAGAATTGATACCCGTTGGAGATGTAATGGACAATCTGGACAAGATCTCTCGCGACAAAAAAGTAGTTGTGCATTGCAGAAGCGGTAAACGCAGCGCCGGAATCATTCAGGCATTGGAGTCACAACACGGATATACCAATTTGTATAATTTAAAGGGCGGAATACTTGCCTACATTGATGAAATAGGATTATGATCGAATTATTCAAACACATTTTTCATTTGGATTTTGAGTGGCTTTTTGCCAACTACGGAACCTATGTGTACATTATTTTATTTCTGGTGATCTTCATTGAAACCGGATTGGTAGCTATGCCTTTTCTTCCAGGGGATTCTCTGCTTTTTACAGCCGGACTTTTCGCAAGATCGGGATACCTCAATCTTTCTTATTTATTGATCCTTCTTTTCATCGCTGCCGTATTGGGAGATAATGCAAATTATTGGGTTGGCAGAAAAATTGGACTGAAGGTCTTTCAATTTAAATTCAGAGGGAAGCCATTGGTGAAAGAGGAGTACCTCACAAAGACACATCTGTTCTATGAGAAGTTCGGCACCAAAGCAATCATCATGGCACGCTTCGTTCCTTTCGTAAGAACGTTTGCACCCTTTGCAGCAGGAGTTGGAGAAATGAACTATAAAAAATTCTTCAGCTTCGATGTATTGGGTGGGGCCTTATGGATCTTCTCACTTACAATTGCGGGTTATTTGCTGGGAGAGGTTGAGATCATTCGTAAACGTATCGATCTGGTTTGTCTGGGTATCATTTTATTATCCGTTTTACCGATCATTATCGGTTACTTAAAAGGAAGAAAAAAAGCGAGCAGTTGAAACTGTTCTATATATTGATCCTGTTTCTTTTTTCAAGAATTGCTTTCTCTCAAAGTGATCTGGACCGACTTCAATCAGTTGACCTAAAAGATTCTGCACTGTCATCCAAACGTAAGGTAAGTTATGTTTTTCAGAATAAGAACTGGTTTGTAAAATACAATCCGGTATCACTTGTGTTTGGAGGAGCCTTGTTGTTCTATCAAGGCGTGATCTCTCCACAGATCATGCAGGGTTGCGCATTCGACCCAAGTTGTTCTGCCTTTTCCAAACAAAGTATTCGCAGCTTCGGTTTAGTGAAAGGAGTGGCGCTCTCAGCAGACAGACTAACTAGATGCACCCGTCTTTCTTCAATCGATTTTCATCCTGTCATGTTCAATGAGAACGGAAAAGTGAATGACAAACCGGAATATTACCGTTTACGATCCAAAAAATGAAACGAGGTTTTTTTGCCATACTCTTTGTTAGTACTTTTCAATTCCTGTCATCTCAAATCGTTCAGGAGTCGCGTTACGGTAATTTCAATTTTATCCTGCATCTTACAAAAAATGAACTGTTCACGGAAGCTGAGCGCGAGAAGGAACGATTCTTCTCAAGGCAAGATGTGGATCAGCTATACAAAGACTCTGTCAATTTTATTCTGGGAATGAGTTACAGAAATGCGGATCGGAAAGAAATAGCCCTTACGCGTTTAATGGAAGTCTCATCCGAAACATTTCTCTACTATAAATCTCATTACCTCGCTGGAATTCTGGATGCGGAAATGGAGAAACCTGATTCTTGTCTGAAAACGTTTTTAGGAATTGAATTAAGTGATAACAAGGACCTTAATGAATTAAAAGAATTTGAGGTGGCAGGTGCTTTCCTCCTGAATAACGACTTAAGGTCCTATGATTCTGTTTCGAAACGAACTGTCTTTACAAATACCTTATTGATAGAAGAACACGAGAAATTGAATAAATGTTATGCAGTGCAAAAGAAAATAAAAAGAAAATCGGCCTTCGCTGCCGGCGCACTTTCGGCAGTGATACCCGGATTAGGTAAGGTTTATGCAGGCAATAACGGACAGGCGCTTGCATCATTTCTAACAGTTGGATTAATGGCAGGCATCACAGCAGAGAATTACATTCGTTTAGGCATTGAACATCCACAAACTATTTTTTTTGCCGGCATGTTCAGTTTGTTTTACATTGGTAATATTTGGGGAAGTGCAGTTTCGGTACAGGTAGTTAAAATTGAAAAGGAATTTGAGAATAAACATAATATATTGGTTGGCCTTAAGCTGCCTGTTAGTAAATTCTTCCGTTAAAGCACAAAGCTCAATGCTTGCTGCGGACAGTCTTTATGATCTCCATTCGTATGAGGAGGCTGCAACGGCCTACGAGAAAGTTTATTTTTTCTCACAAAATGCCAATGAGAAGGTGAATGCACTTTTCAGAAGGGCTGATTGTTTTAAATCGTTGAACAGGAACTTTGAAGCCTACAAAGGTTTGATTCGTGTTCTGCAATTCGAATTGAATGATTCCGCTAAATGCGCAGCGCAGTATGAACTGGCCTTGAATCTTTTTCTGGCAAAATATTACAATGACGCTGAAAAATTTTGTGCGCGTAACAGAAGTTTACCGGTTAATACCAATGAATATAAAAAGTCATTATTGCTGCATGGACTAGCATTGAACGAATTGAATGATTACAATGCCGCTTCATTAAAGTTTGCCGAATACAACGCTTGTGGTATCTATTCTCCGGCAGAAAAAGATT
>DAORJH010000085.1:0-8165 GCA_035438925.1 Bacteroidia bacterium
TTTATCTTTATCTATGATCATCAAGCCTTCACCAAAACTTGCTACCCATAGATTTCCATTTCGATCTTCTTCTATGTCAAAAATGAAGTTGCTGAAAGAGCCATTGTCTACATTGTAGCTCAGAACATTTAATGCGCCTGATGAAGATCTCTGAATACAGAATAATCCGTTTCCACTGCTACCTGCCCAGATCTGACCCTTTTGATCCACAAACACATTCATGAAATAGATACTGCGGTTGTCTTTGATCTCATCAACTAATCTGATCTTCCCTTCATGGATCTGATAAAGACCTTTATTGGTTGCCACCCAAAGATCGCCTTGTTTATCCTGAGCAACTTTTCTTACCAGATTCGCGTAGAATCCATCTGTTGAATTGTAGGTCTTAAAGCGATAACCATCGTAACGACACAAGCCTCCTCCTTCTGTACCTATCCATAAATAGCCTTTCTTGTCCTGAAAAAGCTCGAATACGGTGGATTGTGGTAATCCGTCTTCTACTTTATAGTGCTGAAAATTGAATTGCTGTGCAAAATGGAAACATTGCAGGAATAGAAAAGCGAGTACGTATTTTAGTCTGGTTTTAATTGCAGATGAAATGATTGTTCTTAACAAATATAAACTTAAAATTCAAATTTTTGAAGACTGTATGACAATTTTACTATACTGAAAATGCAAATAGCTATATTTGTTCATGAGCAAATTCTTCCTTCTATTCAGCCTCTTGTTCTGCCTTCCATTTGCCAGAGCTCAAACTAAGGCGCAAGACACGATCTTTCTTATGAACGGTCATGTAGTGGCTGAAAAAGTGATCGATACACTGCTGGGTGCTGTAACCATATTGAATCCAAAGAAGCCTGAGAGGAAGATCAATTATGAATTGTCTCAGTTGTACATGGTTAAGTTCAGTGATGGAAATAAGCGATACTATTATACACAGGACACTTTTCTGCTGAATTATTTTACCCGCGATGAAATGTGGATGTACATGAAAGGGGAAAGAGATGCAAGAAAAGGGTTTCGTCCAATTGGCTCAATCATTGGTTCCGGCATTTCGGGTATTATTGGTGGTATGACAGGAACTTTTTGGGGACCTTGCCTTCCTTTTGGTTACATGTCATTAAGTGGGATTACGAAAGTCAGGATACGGCATTCAACAGTAAGTAATCCGGCTTACGTTGATAGTGACGGATATATATTGGGATACGAAAGGGTAGCGCGTCACAGAAGAAGAATACATTCCATCATTTCGGGCGCAATAGGACTTGCTGTAGGTTATACGATCTATGGACTTTTCCACCAATATTATCCTGAAAATGTTGATATAGGTATTTCCAAATAATTGAGATCCCTACTTTATATCCTGATATTTATTTCCAACGTTTTAGTTGCACAAGACACATTGACCTATTCTAAATTGAGCACGATCCAGTATCAGCAATGGGAGGAGATAGAAAGTAAATGGAGAAAAGAAGAGTTTGCCTCATTTCTTAAAAGGAACAATATTAAAATGGATTGTGCTAAATGCACTTCTGTTTATACCTGGATCGTTTTTAAATGCGACAGCAGTGGAACAACTTTCTCAATGATCAAAAATAAAAAATGTGGAGAAGAAATGAAAGGGAAGCAGTTGTCTGAGTTCAAAAAAATATTTGAAAAGATCAAACTACCGGAGACTTTCATCAACACCTTTTTGAAAGTGTATATGGGAAATGGATTGAAATGTTGAGTCAATGGTAGGGAGAAGAATAATACAATTGATCTGTTGTTTACCTGGTTTCCTGATCGCTCAGATGAATTTTTCTGAACCGATGAAAAAGACCTTGATCGCCGGTTTGAATAACGGCGATTCCTTGACCTATTATCAATGCCATGTGGAAATCGTTCAACAGGATCTGCAGACCGCGGGAGGACAAACCTTGAGCGTGGCGCCGGAAAAATGCTCGATAACAGAAAAATTCATTGTCTTTAATAACAATGGTAATTATAGGATCAAATATTTTGTCTCTTCCGTAATAGCTCTTCCTAACAGACGGTTTTCTGGTTTGAAAATCAAGGAAAAGAAGTATTGGAATTTTAAAAGTTTAAAAGACACCCTTATTACTGAGAAGGGGGTAAAGTTACTTGCTGCCATTGAGCTGAAGGGAAAAGAGCCAACGGAATATGAATTTGCAGTAACAAAATACATTACCAATCAGGTTATAATTAAAAGAGGAAAAAAATTCAAGCAATTGGTAATTGAAGGAGATCACTTGTTATCAAAGTTGATCTTTGAGAACTGATCAATTCTTCCAGAAGGCAATAAAACTATTATTGCAGAGATTTTCCCTGTTATAACTAAGTTTTTCATTGGTAACCAGATCGATCACCTTGCCACCGGCTTGTTCTATGATACATTGGCCTGCGGCAGTATCCCATTCCATAGTGTTGCCGAATCGTGGATATTCATGAGCAAGTCCTTCTGCGATCAAACAAAACTTGATGCTGCTGCCTGTGTTGATCACGTCTACTTCGTTGTATTCGAGCTTTGCTTTGTTGATCCTTTCATTGATCATGCTGCTTAGGTGAGAGCGACTCGCAACTACGGTATATTTTGAAGGAAAATTTTGCAAAGGCATTTGTCTTGCCAATGCTATTAATTTATCAAGATCCAGTTTCTCATTGGTGAGTTGCAACACATCATGTCCGCTCACTTTAAAACTTCCTGATTCACGGGAAGAAAAATATAAATTCCGAGAAACAGGGGAGTAGATCACGCCAATGATGGGTTGACCATCCTCTATCAAAGCTATGTTCACTGTAAATTCTCCGTTTCTCTTTACAAATTCCCTCGTTCCGTCAAGCGGATCGATGATCCAGATGTGCTTCCAGTTCTTTCTTAACTGGTAATCAAAAAGTGTGTCTTCTTCGCTTAGAACTTCTATGTTGCTTTCTTTTAAAAAACGGATGATGCAATCGCTTGCCATCCTATCGGCTTTCGTTACAGGGCTCTTGTCCGATTTTAATTCAACTGCGAAGTCTGTTTCATAGATCTTCAGAATTTCACTGCCGGCCTGAAGAGAAGCTTCAATAGCGAGTCGAAGTAAATAAGGAATATTTAGCGGATCACTTTTCAATTTCAAATCCTTTTTTCAGCCATTCGCCAAAACCTTTTTCCAGATTAACCACTTCCTTGAAACCTTGTTTGTGCATGAGTTCAGCTGCATCACCACTTCTACCACCACCTGCGCAGTAAACCAGGTAAGTTTTATTCTTATCCAAGGCAGATATTTTCTTTTCGGCATCAACAGCTAAGAAATCGATCTGTTTTGCGCCTTTGATCTTTCCTTTGGCTTTTATCTCATCTGTTGTTCTAAGATCAATGATCTCTGCTTTCTTATTTTCATTCATTAATTTCTTGAATTCTTCCGAACTCACATTCTTAACAATTCCGTTCTGCGCGAAAGCAGAAACAACTGTGATCAGCAAAAAGCCGAATACTAAACTTATTTTTTTCATCAATTTATTTTTTTTAATTCTGCCATGTAAAATCCGTCATAGCCCTCCGAAGGTAATATCGATTTTTGTTTTGTTAATTGAAATTCGGTCCGGAGTTTTAAAAAACTTTCAACCTGTTTCTCATTTTCAGAGGGGAAAATGCTGCAAGTGCTGTAGATGAGTTTTCCTCCCGGTTTTACCATTTTGCTATAGTCATTCAGGATCTGACCTTGTATTTCTTTTGTTTTTTCAATAGTTCCCGGTGTGAGTTTCCATTTTGTATCCGGATTTCGTTTGATCACACCTGTTCCGCTACAAGGAACATCCAATAACACAATGTCAGCTTTTTCTTTCAGAGAAGTAATGGTCTGCTCACCTTGTATCATTCTTGTTTCAATATTATGAACGTTGGCTCTCGCGGCTCTTTTTTTGCATTCATCTAGTTTCCATTGCTCAACATCCATGCTGATGATCTTGCCTTTGTTCTTCATCAAGGCGGCAAGATGCAATGATTTTCCACCGGCTCCGGCACAGGCATCGATCACTGTCATGCCCTCTTTCGGATCTGTGAATTCTCCTATAGCCTGAGAACCTGCGTCCTGTACTTCAAACCACCCTTCCTTGAAATATTTATTTCTGAAAACATTCTCTCTTTTTTCAAGTACATAACAATTCATCGCAACATTTGATCTTTGTAAAAGTATGTTTTCCTTTTTCATTTCAGCCTCGAATTTGGCAGAAGATGTTTTAATGGAATTCATTCGCAAAACTACTTTTGCTGTTTCATTTAAACTGGCTGCTTCCTTCTCCCATTTCTCCTTGCCTGTTTCATTCATTCCAAGATCCCATAACCACTGTGGATAGGATTCTCTTACGGCTGGGTCTGCACAAAGTTTTTCTTTGTGTCTGATGATCTTTTCCGCATCAAAATGTTTGAATTCCTGCCAATCCGGTAATTCAATTCCTTTTAAAATAAGATGAGCCGCAGTCATGAACCAGAAATTCTTTTCATTGCCTGCCAGCTCTGCATACAGTCTGTAGTACCTTACAATATCATAAACTGATTCTGCAACAAACCTTCTGTCACGGCTTCCCCATTGCGGATTGCGTTTGAATAATTGTTCAATGCATCGATCAGCATATTTCCCGTTGGTAAAGATCTCTTTCAGTGTTTCAGCCACTGCATTGACGAGGTTCCTGTAAAGTTTCATAGAGAAAGAGAAGGAATCATTTTACAACCTGTAAGTAACCTTTTAAACTGCGTTTTTTTATTCCGGTAACTCTTGGTTCATATACTTCGCAGAGGTAAAAGAAAGTTCCATCAGATACGGTCAAACCACTTTTAATGCTTTTTCCATCCCACTTGAAATAAGGATCACTGGTCTTATATACCAGATTTCCCCAACGATCAAACACCGATAGATCGATTTCTTTTATCTGACGCACTTTTATTGCTTTGAAAAGATCATTTACTCCATCACCATTCAAGGAAATGATATTCGGTAATTCAAACTCCGGACAATTATCAATGCAATAAGCGGGACTCAATTCACTTACGTTGGCACTTGAGTCAACGGAACGTATAGCGAAACATCCCGAAACAAGTTCATTTTGCTCATGATAAAAATTAAAAGTTGTATTTCCTGAACCGTATATTGTATCGAGTTTCACAAACTCATCATCAACCAATTCTTTTTTGTAGAGAATGTATTTGATCACATCATCGCTGCAGGAAAGTGTAACATTATTCCACTCCACATTAACAGGACCACCCAAGCAACTTGCTGTGATCTTGATCGTAGGTGTGCAAGGAGCTGTGATGTCAATAGCAGTAGCACACACCTCCTGTGAGTTGTTCAGTAATGGCTTAAAAATGGATGGATCCGAATAAGCTCCTTCACTCAGTACTTTATAACAATAGGTCTTTCGGTTCACAACATTATTTCTATCGGTATAGCTGGTTAAACTTGTTGTTGCGATGGGATTGAAAACAAGTGAACCGGGATCTTTTCTGTAAATAGTGTATTTTGAATTGATCCATGGCGTATTCGCATTGTAAGTGAGTGTTACTTGCCTGTCACCCCCAACAGCATTCAAGAATACGGAAGTTGCTTTCTGAGAAGAACCGACAACAACAGTTGAAGCTGCAATGAATTCAACCTGATATTCTTCCTGATCACTCATCGTATTCAATAAGGTATGTGTGTACGAAGTATCCAAAAGATAAAGGAAATTCTTTGTTGAACTGAATACAGTAGAAAAATTCGCGCTCCCTGCTATTCTGTGTTTTAAGTTGAAGGTATATGGTCCCGGAAGAACAAGTGTATCTAGATTTCCATTTGTTTTCAATGGTCTTGCCCATCTCACAAAAACGGATCCCGAAGTTGCCGAAGTGGAGAGTACGTCTACATTTAATATTATTGGAACATCACGTTTTAATTTGGAACAAACCTGTGTGCTTGCAAAGCTAAGAGAACCATCAGCATATTGTGCAACTACAAGATAACTGTAATCCTGACCAACGATCAATCCGTTACCTCCGTTATTATCAAGGTACAAGGTTGTATTCGCATTTGTTTGTCCAATGAAGGTATAACCAAGGCTTGGATCAACTCCAGTCTTGCAAGGATCAAAGACTACGGATGAACAATCATTTTTTCTGTAGACTTTATAGGCTGTTATTGGATTGTTGGTAGGATTGCAGGCTGAAGGAGACCAGGTGATCTGCATGTCAGAGCCAATGGGGTTTGCAGTAACATTTTTCACAGACGGTGGTACTACCCGAATGCTGTAATTTCCAAAGTAAACAAGTTCGTTGGTGGGATGATTGTCTTCTGCTTTGAAAATGGAAATGTAGGGTTGCTGCCTTATATGCTGACAACCAGTTTGCCATTTGAAGTTGAAAGAGTAGGGGACAGAGGAAACAACTGAGAACGGAATGGCAGTAGGGGAAGGAGCCGAGTAGGCACCTCCTCCTCCGGTTACAGTTACAGCATTGTTGCCGTCAGGGTCATTTACATAGATCACCTTATCAATCAGCGTTCCTGCCTCTACACAAGTATCTTGTGGAATGATCATTGACGGAGGATTATTGAACGGACAAGCGATCACGATCACCTGCATATCTCTGAGAACATAGCCAACCAATTGATAAACTCCACTGGTGTTTTTTCTCCACTCTTTTACAATGAATGCAAGATTGTACTGTGTAACGAATTTAGGAGAACACCAGGTCATTAATCCTGTTGTGGCATTGATATTGTAAATTCCTCCTTCTACACTTGGCATAAAGTATCCCGGCACTGTGCTTCCGTCTGCACCACGTGAAGTGGTCAGTTCAAAACTTAAACTATCTCCATCTGTATCATAAGCGCCCGGATTGTGATAAAAACATTTGTCTACACAGGCTCTGTCTATGGGATCAAAGCTAAATGTAGGCGAAGAGTTTGCTCCTGTAAAACTATTGATGACCAGAAAGGATTCGATGTAGAAGGGAAGATTGACGGAATTAGGGATATTGTGAACACCCTCATTTCTGTTCGGATCAAGCGAACGTACCAGGTAATTTCCGGGACCAGCATACGTATGAATAATGGTATAGATGTTTTTTTTAACGATGTATCCATTCTGATTCATGATGATGCTGCCACAAGTGATAGGTGACTGACAGTCTCCACACAAAGAACCATTCACCCTTGGTGCGATCCCTCTTTCTCCATCGCCAAAATACAAAGTATCTTCACAACGATCGGCAATGGTCGATCCGTCGTTGGTATATTTCACAATCGTGAAGGAATAAGTATAAACCTGAACAGTGAGCCCACCAACTACTTTTGTAAAAGGCTGAATGCGTTTATAGAGAATTTCACCGGCACGGTTGTGCGTAGCTTTTCCAATAAAAGAAAACAAGATCAATAAACACAATAGTAACTTTCTCACTGGCTAATTCTTCCTTTAAAGATACTAAAATAACGAGGAACTTTTTGAATTATTAGAGGACAGCGAGAAAAAAAATCACTCGATTTTACAGGAATTTAACATTGATTTCCTTACTGCTCTGATTCTTGAAATCAATTGAACCTTATTCCTTCAGCAATCTGAAGCTCAAAGAGCTCGAATCACCCTGAATATTAAGAATATATAGGCCACTGGAAAGTTCACCGGTAAAGAAACTCATCGTATTTCCACCTGAACAGGCCTTCTTGACAACCTGACCAATGGAATTATAAAGGGTTAGTACCTGACCTTGAACGAGTCCTGATACATTACATCTTTCACTGAATGGGCTTGGAAAGATTTGAATTGAACTGTAAGCAGTCTCGGATTGAAGGTATGTGCACACAGTCACAGATTGTGTAAAGACAGCGCTTGAACTGCATGAATTCACATCCGTTCCGATCACCGTAAACGTAGTTGTAAGGGTTGGGGTAATGCTGATAGAATTGCTGAGAGCACCGGTATTCCAGCTATACGTTAGTGCACCGCCGGCCAATAAGCTGCAAGAAGAACCAAGGCAAAGCAAGGTGTTGGAAGTGCTAATACTTACAGTTGGCAAGGGATGAACTGTTACTGTGATCGGCACACGCGCAATACTATTTGTACATGTAGTTGCCTCTGCAAAAAAACTATAAGTACCTAATGCCAACGTTCCTGTTGGAAAAACAGATCCCGAAGCAATTGAACTTCCG
>DAORJH010000086.1:0-8103 GCA_035438925.1 Bacteroidia bacterium
TTCATGATCTTGATCCGAATGATCACTGTCAGCATAATGTTCCTTAAGGAAATCAAGAAATCCAGTGGTATTTGCACATTCATTATAATGTTGAAAAATGAACGGCATTTTTATAACTTCAGCAAAGACCTCGTGATTGGTGAGGAACTGCAGTGTAAGAAATATAATGACAAACTTTCTCAATTTTCAATCAAATATACCATTCGATTCAGTCGAGTCAAATGACTTTTTTCAGTTCAATACCGTATTCTCACAATTTAACATATGTTTACGACAAAAGATGTCATTTTTTTTCCGAATTCTCCTTTGCAATAGTAATATAAACCGGAAAATGGTCGCTATACCCTGCTGTATAGGCCCCACCACTATAGGTGCGAAAGGGATATCCTTTGAAATTACCGAAATCGCTTTTCAAAAATGCTTTATTGAAGATCCTTACATTGTAATACTGCCAGGTTTTGTAATCGGAAGGATACCAGGCATCATTCAAAATAGTTTGATCGAATAAATTCCAGCTATCGCCCCAGGCTAAGGTTCCTATTCCTTCGTTGTACGGCTTTTCCATTGGATTGAAATACTTATTTACGTCTCTTTTCTTCAGATCACCATAGGTATTGATAACATCCTTTACACAAACATTGTTCGGGTCATCATTGAGATCGCCCATGATCACTACTTTATTTTTTGGATCAAGCTTCGTGATACTATCTGCAATGTGTCGCGCTACTTTCGCGGCTGCATTTCTGTTCGGACGACTGGCTGCTTCGCCTCCTCTCCTCGATGGCCAGTGATTCACAAGTACCGATAATGGTTCTCCACCAAAAGAACCACTCACCACTAAAATGTCTCTTGTCTTGTGAGATGAATCTGTCACCAATGTTACATGATACGAAACAGCTTTGCTTACTTTAAAATAAACAGGATTATAGATGAATGAAGGATCCACTCCTCTGGCATCCGGACCTTCAATATGCACGATCTGATAATTTCTTGAAGCTATTCTCTTTGACTTGACCAAATCCTCAACCACACTTTTATTTTCGATCTCACATAAACCTACAATTGCTAAACCATCGGGAGAAACATCCGTTCCCATCATGCCGATCACTTCTGCGAGACGATCGATCTTTGTCCAGTAACGCGATCCGTTCCATGCATTTGTCCCAACAGGCGTGAATTCCTCATCATTCTTCCATTGGTCATTTAAAGTATCGTAGAGATTTTCCACATTCCAGAAACCGATATTGGCAATAAAATACTTCTTGCTCTTATCTAGCTTTTGAGAAAATAATTTGCAAGAGATCAAAAAGAAACAATACAAAATAAAATAGAGACGAATTTTCATGCGTTCAAAAGTAATAAATTAAATTCACCTCCTAGTCTTAATAAATTGGGAGTCGAAATGTTAAATGTATACATCGATAATTCGTTTTAGCTTACCCATTTGTTAATATTTAGTTAATAGTGGGGGAAGTGTAAAATACTATATTTGGTACGCTCAAAAAGCAAAACCGAGTGATCACCCTTGAGGAAGAAGAAAGGTTCTCTTTATTCATTCCGAAGCCGCTCAAATTTATAACAGAAAAAATCATTCGAATGAATTTAAAAATAAGCAGTGTTCTGGTACTATTATTCTTTACCGGATTCATGACAGCTCAGACCGATTCACTGAGGAGTGGGAAAGACACATCTGATATTAAAGACCTGCATGCGGATACAACATCAAGTGCGGTTAACATTCCTATCTTCAGTACTTCAGGAGGAGATGTAGATGCCGATCTTGAACAGCAGGATGTATCATCCTTACTATCTTCCAGCAGGGATGTGTTTTTGCAATTTGCCAGCTTTCAGTTTGGCGCTTCCAGATATAGAACCAGAGGTTATATGGCCGAGAATCAAATGGTGATGATCAATGGAATCAATGTGAATAATGTAGAAAGCGGATTTAGTTCGTGGAGCAGCTGGGGTGGATTGAATGATGTGACACGTTATGTAGAAACACGGTTTGGGAATGTGAGTAACCGATTGGGTTTTTCAGGCGCAGGAGGTTATATCAATATTGATTCAAAAGCTTCTTCCTTTAAAAAAGGAACACGAATCTCCTACGCAAATGCAAATCGCATCTATGGTCATAGAGGCATGATCACACATTCAACCGGAATGATGTTGAATGGATGGGCCATTACCGTTTCTGCTTCATCCAGATATGGCAATCAGGTTTATATTCCGGGTACTTATTTCAATGCAAGCGCATTTTATCTTTCAGTTGATAAAAGGATCAATGATAAGAACCTGATCAGCTTTACAGGCTTTGGCGCTCCAATTGAACAAGGTCGTTCCAGCGCCGCACAAATGGAGGCTTATCGACTTACCGGTACAAATTACTACAATGATTCGTGGGGTTATCAAAATGGAAAAGTAAGAAATGCATCCGTAAGCAGAATGAACAGACCGATGCTGATCCTGTCTCACGTCAATACGATCTCTACAGATGAGAGATGGACTTCCTCACTGTTTTATAATTTCGGAAAAAGTGGCTTGACCGGATTGAATTTCAATGATGCACCAAATCCACGTGCTGCTTATTACAAATATCTTCCAAGCTATTATTATCTGACAGGAGACCAGGCAACGGGAGATCGTTTAACTTATAAATGGGAAAACAATATAGACGGTGTACAACAGATCAACTGGGATAACCTGATCGCCTTGAACAAAGCGAATTTGTATTCAGAACCAGGTAATATCAATTCAACAGAAACAAGAGGAAGATACATTCTAGAGAACAGAGTAGAGAACATGAAGAATCTTGGATTCAATACCGTTTACAACAAACGCGTTGAGAATGTATTCATCAGCGTTGGATTGAATGCCAATATATACAGGAACAGAAAGTATAAAGAAGCGGAAGATCTTTTAGGGGCAACTTTTTGGCTGGATGTAGATCAATTTGCGGAAAATCTGGGTGTTGATCCACTCATCTCTCAAAATGACATGAATAATCCTAACCATAAAGTTAAAACGGGAGAGAAATTCGGTTACGATTACTCCACCAATATCAATAAAGGAGAGATCTGGGCACAGGGAGAATATACCATGAATAAACTGGATGCTTACCTTGGATTTTCTTTCTCAAAAAGTCAGATCTGGAGAGAAGGATTTGTTGCCAACGGAAAATTTCCAACAACGAGTTTTGGTGAAAGTCAGAAAGCCAACTTCAACAACGTTGGTGTTAAAGGAGGTTTGACCTATAAATTCAATGGCAGACATTTTATCACAGCAAATGCTTCTTACCTGACACGCTCACCTGAAGCAGCCAACATCTTCATTTCTCCAAGAGTGAGAAACGACATGGTGAAAGGGATCACTGCAGAAGAGGTGCTAAGTTCAGATATAAATTACCTCGTAAAGTATCCGAACTTCAAATTCCGTTTCACAGCGTATTCAACTTCCATCAATAATCAAACCTGGGTGCGCAGTTATTGGCACGACAGTTACAACAACAATGTGAATCTGATCATGACAGATGTGGATCAAAAACATCAGGGAATTGAAGTGGGAATGGAAAAAACACTTTTCACAGCTCACAAATTACAGGTTGCATTTGGTTACGGACAATTCTACTATTCTAACCGTCCGGTTTTACAAGCATGGCAAGATAATAATGGTACAGAGATCTTCAAAGAAAGAACCACTTATTTGAAAAATTACCGCATTGGTGGCAGTCCACAAATGGTAACCGGATTAGGTTATTCATATAATGGAAAAAAATTCTGGTTTGCAGGTGCCAATATCAATTTCATTGATGAGATCTACATTGAACCCAATCCGGATAAACGCACTGCGGAATCAGCCGGAAAATTCCAGACCAATGAAACAACAGAGATGGAGAAAGTGACGGGACAGGAAAAATTACCTTCTTATTATACTGTGAATCTGAATGCGGGAAAATCCTGGAGGATCAAACAGAAGTACTATATTCGTCTGAATGGAAGCATCAACAATCTCCTGAACAACAAAGATATCCGGACAGGTGGATTTGAACAATTGAGATGGGATACAACCATTCTTGATCAGTTCCCAAATAAATATTATTACATGACCGGAACAACCTACATGGTCATTGTCAATTTCAGTTTTTAATCGTAAATTAGTAAGTAGAAATGAAAAAAACAGTAGTTATAGCAACAACAGTACTTACCGGCGCAGTCTTATTCTATGCCTGTAAAAAAGAATACGATCATCCTCCATTAAAAACCGTGAATGAAGGGGCAAAGATCACCGTAAGTCAATTGAAGGCCCGTGTGGCCGCAGCTTCCAGCTCTTATCACTTCGGTGCAGGCGATACCAGTTTATACGGGACAATACTAGCGGATGAAAGCAGTGGGAATATATACAAACAAAGTTTTCTTCTGGATGAAGCAGGTGGAGCAATTCAGTTGAATTTATTGAATACCGGCGGATTGGCTGTAGGAGATAAGATCCGAATCAATTTGAATAAGCTTTGGTTGGTGAATGCCAATAACATGATCTACATTGATTCGGTTGATGTTGGAAAATCAGTGGTGAAACAATCCTCAGGAAATGTTGTTACACCAAAAGTGGTGACCATTTCTGAGGTGCTTGCCGGTACTGTACCTACCAATTCCAACAGTCTGCAGTCACAATTGGTACGAATTGAGAGTGTTGAATTTCTTGAGAAGGGACTTCCGTTTGCAGATGCCATTGGAAAACAATCATTGAACAGAACTTTAAAAGTATGTGGAGGCACTACTACACTAACTGTTCGCAGCAGTGGTTATGCTAATTTCGCCAACAAGGCAATACCATCCGGATCCGGTTACATGATCGCAATCGTGACACAATACAATTCTACGATGCAAATGACCATCCGTGATTATCAGGAGATACAAATGACAGGCGTTGGATGCCCTTCTCCTCCTCCTCCTCCGGGCTCTTACCTTTTCAAGGATTTTAACGATAATAGTCTTACAAACGGTGGGTGGACGAATGTAAATGCAAGTGGATCCATAAACTGGACAGTAACAACCAACACGACAGTTGCAACTCCTTACGCCCAATGTAATAATTACCTTGGCACCGGCAACCAGCCAGCCTGTGAAAGCTGGCTAATTAGTCCACCTGTAGATCTCAGCGCCGCCATTACCCCAATCTACACTTTCAGCAGCGCCGCTTTATTTACCGGTCCGGCACCTCAAACTTTAATTTCCACCAATTATGTCAGTGGTGCCCCGAATACGGGTACTTGGACTGCATTAACTGCTACATTTGGCACAAGCAGCACTTTTGTGAGTTCCGGTAATATCAATCTTTCTGCTTATAAAACAACTAACGTAAGGGTTGCTATTAAATACACAGGCAATGCAAATTCAGGACTTCGTTTTCAGGTTGATAATATTCGAATAGGCGAATGACGCTCAATTATTCAATGAAAGTCGCTAAGCTTTAATTCTATTGAATAAAACCCGGTTGCTTAACCGGGTTTTTTTATTCACAAAAAGAAGTTTCTGTTTAAAAGTCGATTTTCAACCCTCAAAAGCACTTTGTAACTTTAACCATATGGCGAAAAGTGCGGAAAAGGAAACCCCTTTAATGAAGCAATACAACAGCATCAAGGCGAAATACCCTGATGCTATCCTTTTATTCAGAGTCGGAGACTTTTACGAGACCTTTGGAGATGATGCAATTAAAACATCCAGAATTCTCGGTATTGTTCTAACCAAACGCGCCAATGGTTCTGCTTCACATATCGAACTGGCTGGATTTCCACATCACTCCTTGGATTCTTATTTACCTAAATTGGTAAGAGCCGGTTTCAGAGTGGCCATTTGCGATCAATTGGAAGATCCTAAAATGGTGAAAGGAATTGTAAAACGAGGAATTACCGAAATGGTAACGCCCGGCATTTCTTTCAATGACAAAATTCTGAATCATACCACCAATAATTTTTTAGCGGCTATTCATTTTAACGGAGAAAAAGCAGGTTTGGCTCTGTGCGATGTTTCAACAGGAGAATTTCTCACTGCCGAAGGTTCTGTTTTCTACATTGAAAAACTCATTCAGAATTTCAAACCGGGAGAGATCCTCTATGAAAAAAATAAGAGAGAACAGTTGATCGAACTAACGGGAGAACGTTTTTACTCCTTTGGATTAGATGATTGGGCTTTTACCTATGATTTTGGCTATGAAAAATTAGTAAAGCAACTGGAAACAATTTCATTGAAAGGATTTGGGATCGAAGACTGTACTCTTGCCATTTCTGCCTGTGGAGCCTTGTTGCATTATTTAGGGGAAACAAAACACGATCGATTAAAACACATCAATAAAGTTGGCAGGATCGATGAAGAGCAGTATGTATGGCTGGATAAATTCACCATCCGAAATCTGGAACTTTACGGAACCAATCATGAAAACGGAAAAAGTTTGATCGATATCATTGACAGAACCGTGAGTGCCATGGGCTCCCGTTTATTGAAAAGATGGACGGCATTGCCTTTGAAAAATATCGAGCAGATCAACGAACGCCTCGAAACCGTTGATTATTTTGTGACGAATGAAGAGGAAAGAGAAGCTTTGTCTGCTCTTTTGAAAGAAGCAGGCGATCTGGAAAGACTTATTTCCAAAACAGCAGCATTACGAGTGAATCCGAGAGAACTGGGTCAATTGAAAAGATCACTCGATATTGTGGCGGAAGTAAAAACTCTTTGTGAAAAATCAAAGCATCCGTCTCTTCGAAAAATAGCTGAACAATTAAACACTTGCGAAACAGCAAAACATCGTTTAGAAAAAGAATTACATCCGGAAGCTCCAGTCAATCCCTTAAAAGGAAATGTGATCAACAGCGGGATCAATGAAGAACTGGATGAATTAAGAAGCATTGCTTATAGTGGAAAAGATCATCTTTTACAGATACAGAAACGAGAAGTAGAACGAACCGGCATCTCTTCCTTGAAGATCGCATATAATAACGTTTATGGTTATTATCTGGAAGTGACGCATGCACATAAAGACAAAGTACCTGCAGATTGGATGCGAAAACAAACACTGACCACTGCAGAACGTTATATCACACCGGAATTAAAGACCTACGAAGAGAAAATTCTGGGTGCAGAAGAGAAAATTCTGGTGATCGAACAAAAATTGTATGAAAACCTGGTTGCTTCTCTTGCCGAATACATTGCCCCTATACAGCACAACGCCTCCTTGCTTGCACGAATGGATGTGCTGAGTGGATTCGCAAAATTTTCCATTGAAAATAATTACTGTCGACCTGAATTCAATGAAGGTTTTGCGATTGATATCACGGAAGGAAGACATCCGGTCATAGAAAAACAATTACCAGTTGGGACCGATTACGTAAGCAATTCGGTTTATCTCGATAATGATAATTGCCAGATCATGATGATCACCGGTCCGAATATGAGTGGTAAATCTGCTTTATTGCGACAAACAGCATTGATCGTTCTACTTGCACAAATGGGCTCTTACGTTCCGGCGAAAGAAGCCAAACTGGGGATCACGGATAAGATCTTTACACGAGTTGGTGCAACAGACAATATCAGTTCAGGAGAATCCACCTTTATGGTAGAGATGAATGAAACGGCCAGTATTCTGAACAATTTAAGTCAACGAAGTTTGATCTTAATGGATGAGATCGGAAGAGGAACCTCCACTTACGATGGAATTTCGATTGCCTGGAGTATTGCAGAATACATTCATAACCAACCCGAAAAAAGAGCAAGAACACTTTTTGCTACGCACTATCATGAACTCAATGAAATGTGTCATTTCTTTCCAAGAATAAAGAACTTCAATGTTTCCGTGAAAGAGAGCGGAAATAAAATCATTTTTCTTCGAAAGCTGGCAGAAGGTGGAAGTGAACACAGTTTTGGTATTCATGTGGCTAAAATGGCCGGTATGCCTAAATCTGTTGTGGAAAGGGCCGGAGAGATCCTGAAGAAGCTGGAGAAAGAACACGAATTGGAACCAGTTGGAGAAGGGGAATTGGTCATGAATGGCAAAGCCAAATCAGCTGATATATCAGAAGATAATATTCAGATGAGTTTCTTTCAACTCAATGAT
>DAORJH010000087.1:0-8095 GCA_035438925.1 Bacteroidia bacterium
TTCCTTTAAATTGAAATTGGCCATTCCACCATATCTGTCACCCGTTCCAACATATCCCATGAACATTCCGTTATATCCGGGTTTTAGATTCTTCTTCATCACAATATTCAAGATCCCTCCGGTAGCGCTGGCATCAAATTTCACTGATGGGTTGGTGATCACTTCTATTCTGTCTATTTGGTCGGCCGGAATCTGCTGTAAAGTTAAATTGGTTGGTCTGCCATCAACGAAAATAGTAGGACTTTGATTTCTTAACTGTGCATTACCGTCTCCATCCACGGTTACTCCAGGTACATTTTTCATCACATCCACAGCTGAACCACCTCTAACAGAAATATCCTTATCAACATTGTATGTTCTTCTGTCAATAGACATTTCAACCTGTTTTTTCTCCGCAACAACTTCCACTTCTCCTAAAAGTTTCTCATCTAATTCCATTTTAAGATCCCCAAGATCTACTTCAAGTTTAGCAGGCATCTGAAGAAAGAATTTTGTTTCTGTTTTTTTGTAACCGATCTGCGTTGCCCTGAAACGGAATCCTCCCATTGCGGGTAGGTTTTCTATATTGAATTCTCCGTTCTCTTTCGTAAGTGAACCTCCAAGCAATGAATCTTTGTTGTGCCAGAGAACGACTACCGAAGCAAATTCAATTGGTTTTTTAGTTTTCGCATCTATCAATTTGCCATACACCCTTCCTTTAATGTTCGACATTGCTTTGGCCATGTCCTTATTATTTCCACCTGGAAACTGCGCATTACCAATAAAAGGAAGCGAAGCAAACAAAAAGATCAAAATATTATTTTTCACTGAGGTATTAACTGTTTTTTGAAGCTCTAAAATTATTACTATAAGCCGGATAAACATAGATTTCACGCATGCAATTAGGCAATTTTAACTTAAGAATTCGGCAAATCCCCCAAACGAGGTTAGTAAAGCCTTTTCATTGACGATTATTTGTATCTTTGGCTATGAATAAGGGGAAACTCATCATCTTTTCAGCGCCTTCAGGGTCCGGCAAAACAACAATCGTTCGTCATTTACTGAAAACATATCCAGATAAGATCGAATTTTCAATTTCAGCAACCAGTCGTGCTAAAAGGGGCGATGAAGTGAATGGCAAGGATTATCATTACCTGACCAAAGAAGACTTTAAGCAGAAGATCAAAAACAAGGAATTTCTTGAATGGGAAGAAGTATATGCAGGAGTTTATTACGGTACATTGCGTTCAGAAGTTGAAAAGATCTGGGCCAAGAACAAAGCAGTTATCTTTGATATTGATGTGGAAGGTGGTTTGAATCTCAAAAATCAGTTCAAGGAAAAAGCACTTGCTGTTTTTGTTATGCCCCCAAGTATTAAAATTCTAGAAGAAAGATTAAGAAGTCGACAAACCGACACGCAAGATAGTATTGCCAGAAGAATAGCCAAGGCCGAAAAAGAGTTAAAGACAGCAGAATTATTTGACGTTTTCATACTAAATGAAAAACTCGAACTCGCCTGTGAAAAAGCAGAAAAATTAATTACAGAGTTCCTGGAACCATAAAATAAAAAACCCCGCCATAAAGGCAGGGCTTCTCATTTAATTATTAGCAAATTACTTTTTTAAGGAAGTAACTTTTTTAGCAAGTTTTGATTTTAGATTGGAAGCTTTGTTCTTGTGGATCACGCTCTTCTTAGCCAATTTATCGATCATAGCTGAAACTTTAGGCAATAATTCTTTTGCTTCTTTTTCAGATGTAGCTGCACGTAGTTTTTTTACCGCACCGCGGGTTGTTTTTGCATAATAACGGTTAGCAAGACGCTTTGCGTTGTTTGAGCGGATGCGTTTGATCGCTGATTTGTGATTTGCCATTGTAGTAGAATTTCTTTTTATCTCCCAATTTTTGGGAAGGCAAATATAGCACTTTTTTCTAATATCCAAGTGTTAAAAACAAAATCCCAAAAACCCGTAAAATGCTCTAATTTTGTAAGATATGCGCCTTTTTAGGTCAATATTGCTCTTCTTATGGGTTTTTTCACTTCAAGCCCAAAATAACCTAAAGCCCGAGAAAAATCTGGTGCCAAACGGTAGTTTTGAAAATTGCCGTAAAGCGACCAATAACCTTCGCATGGCCATACCCTGGAAGCCCATCGCTTCAGTTGATTATTACCATAAGGCACTGGACAATGATACCACCTTTTATAAAGGAGCCTATGAGGGTTACGCTTATTGTGGTCTACGTTTTCAAAAACGTTACAAAGAGTTTATGGAAGTTAAACTGGTAGAACCTCTGCACCGAGGTACTACTTACGAGGTATCTATGAAAGTTCGATTGGCATTCTGGTCCAATGCGACATTAAAGTCTTTTGGTTTTTTGCTTAGCAAGGCGGGTTATCATCGCCAGGCGGATGCTGTAAGATCGAATATGGTGGATACCAGTTCTAAAAAAGGAGGTTTGATGAAAGCTTTTCAGTGGTTCACGGTTCGTGGCTATTACAAAGCGGATGGAGGAGAAAAATACCTGACCCTTGGAAATTTTACCAAAGAAGTGAAAAAGGACATGATGCGCATGAACCTTTTCAAATTGGGATACAAAGAGGCCTATTACTTTATTGACGATGTGAGGATCGTGAAGCATAAAGAAGATAAGGAGGAAGTGGAAGTGGTGATCGTTGGTCCCAATGTACGAGAAGAGGATTCTACACTTACGGTAAAGAAGGATATCAAAGTTGGTGAGAAAGTAGCATTGAAGAATATTGTCTTTGATCACGGAAAATATTATTTGCTGCCTGAATCGTATGTGGAATTGAATAAACTAGTGCAGTACTTGATGAAAAATCCAAATCTGGAGATAAGGATCAACGGACACAGTGATAATAGTGGATTGGCATTCAAGAACCAGAAAATGTCGGAGCTCAGAGCACGAGAAGTCTTTGAATACCTCATCAAAAAAGGAGTTCAGAACAAAATGTTATTCAAAGGATTTGGCAGTACGCAGCCAATTGCATCCAATGACACAGATGAAGGAAAAATGCAGAATCGCAGGGTTGAATTTGAAATAATTAAAAATTAAAATATGCAGTTGATAAAGAAAGATGATCCTAAGATTATAAAAGCCTGGACTTTCTATGATTGGGCGAATTCTGTTTTTCCTTTGGTGATCACTTCTGCTATTTTTCCGAATTACTACGATTATATAACGACACATGATGCAGATAAAAACTTCATTGGGCACACTGTAAGTTTTTTTGGAATGAGTTTCGAGAATCAGAATATTTATTCTTTTGTATATGCCTTTGCGCTTTTCATTGTTGTATTAATTGCTCCAATTTTGAGTGGAATAGCCGATTATTTGGGGAATAAAAAAAGATTCCTTCAGATCTTCTGTTACCTGGGTTCCATTTCATGTATGTCCTTGTTCTTTTTTACGCGAGAACATCTGGAACTTAGTTTCATTCCGTTTATTACTGCTACAGTTGGTTTCTGGGGAAGTTTGGTATATTACAACTCATACCTTCCCGAAATTGCATCAGAAGAGAATCAGGATAGAGTTAGTGCCCGTGGTTTTTCTATGGGTTATTTTGGGAGTTCTTTGCTTTTGATAGTTTGTCTGGTATTGATCATGGTTTTTAAGGTGCCTGCCAAATTCAGTTTTCTTCTTGTTGGTTTATGGTGGATCGGTTTTGCACAAGTTACTTTCAGCGTTTTACCAGGTAAAAATCATACAGCACATGGTAAGGACAAAACAGGACTCATCACAAAAGGCTTCAAAGAACTGGTATCAGTTGCCAAGCAAATTAAAAAACTGAAAACGCTCAAGCGATTTTTATACAGTTATTTTTTTTACAACATGGGTGTGCAAACCGTTCTTGTGATGGCGGTACTTTTTGCACGCAGCGAGATCGACTGGGGAACAGGTGAAGGTGCTGAGAAAGCCAAGACCACTTCTCTGATCATTAGTATTCTTATCATACAATTTGTTGGAATTCTGGGCTCTTTTGTTTTTTCACGCATGTCTGCAAAATTCGGAAATGTAAAATCACTGATGTTTGCGATCTCCATCTGGATCTTTATTTGTGTATTCACGTACGCAGTAGTTCATTTACCGATTCATTTTTATGTAGTGGCATTTCTGGTAGGTTTTGTGATGGGCGGTATTCAATCCCTTTCAAGAAGTACATACAGTAAATTCCTTCCACCTACTGAAGATCACACCAGTTTTTTCAGTTTTTATGATGTGATGGAAAAAGGCGGAATGATCATCGGAACGATCTCTTTCGGAATGATCAGTGAAGTGATGGGAGGAATGCGTCCTTCTGTTCTGGCTCTTATCGGATTCTTTATTTTAGGCTTTGTTGGCTTGTTCTTTGTACCGAAAAAGGAAATCTGACTTATACCTATCAACTCGGCATCCTTTTTGTTTTATATCAATCATGAAAAGGCTATTTCTTTCTCTTATCTTCAGCTCAACTCTATGTTCAGCACAGTTGAGGTTCAATGAAAATGAACTTCAATTGGGCGAGATTAAGGAAGCGTATGAGATAAGCGGTGATATTGTTCTAAGGAACACGGCTGATAAGAAGATCTTTCTTTTACGAGCAGATGCTGAAAAAGGACTGAAAGTATTTGCATCAAAAAAAACCTTGCAGCCAGGAGATACCGCCCTCCTTATTCTTACTTTTGTTCCTGAAAGTGCAGGAAAATTCAAAAAGAAGATCTCTTTGGTGACCAGTGATCAGGCAAAACCTTATCAAATGGAAATGAGTGGCGATCTAAAAGAGAAATTAAAGAATGATCAGCAGGCCTGTTTTTATTTTGGCAGCAGAAGTAAAAAGAATGTGAAGATAAAAGAGGGACCGATCGTTATTGAAGAGCCAGCCAAATCAAGAGATAATAGCAATAAGATCCCGGATAAGCCTTATCGCCCGTTCATTACTTTTTCAGAAACTCCAAGCGACAGTGTTTTGCCGGACCCACGTCATCCTGTGATTGTACAAAAGGCCGGCGAACTTTCTGTTTTACACTACAAGCCAAACAATATTGTTTTTTTGGTGGATGTGAGCAGTTCCATGAAAGACTCTGCCAAACTGCCTTTAATGAAGGAAGCATTGTTTGTGCTTATAGACGCATTGAGAGATATGGACAGGATCTCTTTCATCACCTATGCGGATACAGTTACAGTATTAAAAGAATCGATGAAGGGTTCGGATAAAAAAGAAATGAAAGCATTGGTTGCTTCTTTTAAAGGCCAGGGTTATACAAAGGGAAGAAAGGCGATCCTCAAAGCAAGAGAGGTCAGTGAAAAACATTTTATTGAGGAAGGAAACAATCAGATCTTTCTGGCAACAGATGGAATGTTTTATTTTTATGCAAAAGATAAGGAAAACTGGAAATTGAAGAATGAAAGTAAAAGAGTAGTGATGACCACTGTTGCGTTTGGAAATGATAATGCAGCATTGAAGAACCTGAAGGAGATCGCTGATGCCGGTGAAGGTTCATTTATCAGGATCAAAAAGAAACATGGAAGTGAGGAGGAATTACTGAATGAAGTTAAATTGCGAAGCAAACGTTAAAATTCTTAAAATGAAGAAAGGATTCGCCTCTTTCTTCGTCTATTTGAACATGAAAAGATCATTGATTTGCTCCTGCTTATTACTCCTGACTGCTTTTGGAAGCTGTCAGAACGGAGAAAAAGAAAACGTAAAAACAAAAACACAAAAACAAACTATGGACACAAGCTTTAAAAAAACGGAAGAGGAATGGAAAAAGATACTCTCGCCGGAGCAGTATCACGTATTAAGAGAAAAAGGTACCGAGCGCCCACACACGAGCGAACTCAATAAATTATTCGATGAAGGAACGTATGTTTGTGCCGGTTGTGGAACCGAGTTATTTACCAGTACACAAAAATTTGATGGGCATTGCGGCTGGCCGAGTTTTGATGGAGAGATCGGAGGAGGGGAGAGAGTGAAAAAGATCAATGACTTCTCTCACGGTATGATCAGAACGGAGATCGTTTGCGCTAAATGTGGGGGACATTTAGGACATATTTTTGATGATGGTCCTACGAAAAGCGGCTTGCGCTACTGCGTAAATGGTTTGAGCATTGGTTTCAAGAAAAAGTAAATTCAATTAAATCAAAAAAAACCCGAAGATCTTTTCTTCGGGTTTTTAATTATCGGAATTTGATCATTTGAGGACCATTATTTTTTTAGTGCCATTCTCATCTTTCAGAAAATACATTCCTTCATTCAATCCTTCGATCTTCGCATCAAAATTATTTTCCTTATTCAGTTCGATCAGTTGTACTCGTTTACCTAAGTTATCATACAATGAAAGCACTTCTTCTTTTGTTCCACTAACGTAAATAACTCCTGAAGATGGATTTGGATAAATGCTGAAAGAAACCTTCATTTCATTTATTTTTATTCCTGCCGGTGCACACCAGGTTATTCCGTTACTGATCACGCCAATATTGAAATCCACATAAGGCGCAGCTCCGGGAGGGGTCTGATCACAGAATTTAAAATTTCCATTCATTCGTCCACTGTTGGAAGAGGAATCGGCCACGGTAAATGTTCCAGTGATGGTTCCTCTAACCGTATCGGAGTTGTAATAACTGTCCAGTATGATCACGTTTCCGTTATTGTTGAAAGAAGCTGTATTACCAACGGTATAATTATGAAAATTCTTCGTCAGTTTGATCAAAGATCCGGCATTGTTATTGAATTTGATCTTGTTCCACATGCTGTAAGTTAAGATGATGGAATCATTGTTGTTGTAAAGACCATTATTTGTAAATGCATATCCTCCGTGGTAATTGTTGTTGGTCATAGTAGATGAATTCAATGAAAGAGATACCGTGATCCTTCCATCGTTCATCACAGGAGAAACAAAGGCTATTTTATTTCCATTTACCTTACCGGTACTTGTATTGGTAAAATTACCGGCAACATACATACTGTCCATATTGATCGTTCCTGCATTGGTCAAGCTCACAGAGTTAGTAATTGCAGTAATGGAAAAAGTTCCGGAATTGGATCCCGTTCCTGACGCGAGATTGAAAAAGCGAAAGGATGCATTTCCATTATTATAAAAATAACCTCCACTGATCATGATGTCACGAGCAGCGTCATGTACAAGCGAACCATTGTTATTGATCGTGATGCCGCCTGTATTAAAGAGCATGCTGGTGTTTAATGTAACACTGTGACTAATGGTGACAGAATTTCCATTGATAGGAACGCAGGTGCAATTCCATGTTGCAGGGTTGGTCCAATTGCCATTTGCAACAGAACTTACAGCCTGACTGAAAAAGTTCATGGATGTGAGTACAAGGCCAATCGTAAATATTTTTTTCATAGCTATTGTTTTTATGAAGTAAAGTTATTCTAAATTCAAACCCTTTTTCTACAAAATTCAGCGATTTATTATTTACATCGATTTAAGAAAGGGCAATAAATGACAAAAGTCCGGTAATTGCTTACCGGACCTTGATCTTGTGTGTGATTTTAGTTCTTGATCAATTTGAGTGTTGTGCTTTCTCCACCTTTCACATTCAACTTAAGGAAATACATACCTTTTGCAACATTCATGATGTTCAGATCAAAGTTCGGATTATTTTTATTGAATACATGTGTCTCTTTCACGATCAGTTTTCCAGAAGCATCAAAGATCTGCATAATGATTTCGTTTTCCATCGAACTTGGATAGGATACAGTGATCTTATCAGTAGATGGATTTGGATAAACACTATAATACATTTCACCCTGAGCATTTTTAAGAATTCCAGTACATGGTGTTACTACAACAGAGATCGTAGAAGTATTGTTACAGTTGTTAGCATCTGTTCCAAATACAGTATAAGTTTGTGTTGCAGGAGGCGTGTATGTTTGGCTGGCCCCGTTAAGATTACCCGGCTGCCAGGTATAAGTAAGTCCACCACTAGCATTCAGAGAAAGTGTGTTTCCAAGACAGACTAACGTAGGATTGCTGCTGATCAATATGTTCGGCAACTGATTGACGGTAACGGTAGCATTAGTAGATCCATTACATATTCCGTTGGAACCATTTACGGTGTACACTGTTGTAACGGATGGTGATACATTGATACTGGA
>DAORJH010000088.1:0-8053 GCA_035438925.1 Bacteroidia bacterium
GAGATAAGAAGTTACATTCAAACCATACATTTTCCCTGTAGGATACATGAACTGCCACAGTCCCATGGCTCCGGCACGGGAACGCGCATAGGGAATAAGGGCACTCTCAATTACGGCCAGATTCTTGAGTTCAAGGGGAATATTGTATCTGTCAAAAACTTCCTCAAACATGGGGTAATACAATTGAGCCATTCCCATCATACGACTTACACCTTCTCTTTTTCGAACGCAATAAAGATTGATGAATCCTCTCACGTGTTCGTTGTACACAAGATCAAAAGGTGAAACGGCATCCAGTTTTGCTAATCTTGCCTGAAAAGTATAATCATCGTACAAAGGAACACTGTCTTCTTTGAATTTATACTTATTATTGCGAGGGAACACCGCTTTAGAAAAACCCATTTCAAACATCTTGATGTTTTGAATACTGTCCAACATGGCTGCGATCGGATCATCATTCTGATTAACTGCGGTGAGAGACGGCACGGCCTGTGCATTCAGCTTTTGCAGAAAAACACAATAACTTAAAATAAGTATCAGACCTTTTATCTTCATTCTCTTTAAATGGTATACGGTTATACCTTTAAAACGTTACAAGTTAAGAATAAAATTTTATGAATACCAAAAGGCAAGTTCAAAAATAAAAGGAAATTAGACGAATTAAGGTTCATTAATTCTTAACTTCGCATTGTGAGAAAAAAAGAAAAGGAAGAGATCCCATTGGTTTATATAGAGAGAAATCCTCTTGTTATTTTAACATCTATGCTATTGACCGTAGGGATGGCCTATCTTACCTTTAAAAATGTATTTAACAAGGATGTGATGGATGTTAAACCCCTCGCATTCATGCTCAGCGTTCCTACACTGATTCTGTTTTTTCAATCGCTTTGGTTTATTCTTAATCCATTTGGTATTATCTATCAAGATAAAATCGAGATAAAATGGTTCATGATGAATAAAAGATCCTGGTATTTTATTGATTTTAAAAAGACTGTGGGATTTGAAAAAGGTTCACTTGTTGCTGTTTACAATGATAATGAAGCTTTCAAATTAAGCCTTTTTGGCATAAAATCCTCACACAAGGACCTGTTAAGGAAGGAAATCGATAAAAAGATCCTCGAAAGCATGGCCCAAAGACTTGCCTGATCACTTCCTATTTGTAACCTTTTTATTCTTCCTCATTATAATAAACAAAGCAATGTTTAAAATCCAACTATGGAACAAAATTACAAGCCTCTTTAAAAACTAATTTCGTAAAAACTTGTTCAAATGTTGTATTTTATTTTACAAGCCAATACTGTCGTAACAGCAGTGGCTGATTCCGTTGCAGCTTCTCCTGCCGTTACCGGAATTCAAACAGCTCCTCAGATCACAGAGACTAAGATTTCATTGATTGAAATGGTGAGTAAAGGTGGTCCTATCATGTATCCTCTTGCTTTACTTTTTTTGGTAAGCATTTATATTTTTGTTGAGCGCATGCTGGTTCTTGGAAAAGCTTCGAAGAAGATCCCGAATTTTGTGGGAAGTTTGAAAGAAATGATCCAGGGTGGAAATATTGCCAATGCAAGAACAATGTGTAAAACAAGCAATACCCCCGAAAGCATCATGATCGAACAAGGTGTTGCAAGGATAGGTCAATCTTTTGGCGAGATACGTGAAGCCATGAACAAGAGCGGTTCAAATGAGATCGCAAAACTGGAGAAAAATCTAAATGTTTTAAATATCATCGGACGAATTGCGCCTATGTTTGGATTCATTGGTACAATTATCGGAGTGATCACAATTTTTTATGACATTTCATTGGCTAAAACAGTCGAGATTGAAGTTATTTCAAAAGGTTTGTACCAAAAGATGATCACTTCAGCAGGTGGTTTGGTTGTGGGTGTTTTTGCCTTTGTTTGTTATCATTGGCTGAATGCACGTATCGACAGGCTTGCTCATAGAATGGAAGACACGCAAATAGAATTCCTGGATTCCCTGAATGAACCAACAAAATAAGATTGTGGAAATTAAGTGAGCTGAGCATCTATAACTAAAACAGTAAGAATGGCATTGCGAAAAAAACATAGGGAAGCGGAAGTAAGTACAGATTCATTGAATGACATCATGTTCTTTCTTTTGCTGTTCTTTTTGATACTTTCAACCATGGTAAGTCCGAATTCCATTAAGGTGAATTTGCCAAAGTCAGATCCAAATGTAACAGTAGAGAATACAAAAAAACCGATTCACGTCGCTGTGACAAAAGACAGGAAGTTTTATGTGAATAGTGTCGAGATCGCAAAAGAGAACATGGAAGCAGAGATCTCTAAGTTTGCATCTCAACAGGCAGAGCCAACAGTTTTGATGCATTTGGATAAAGAATTAACAATACAAGATCAGATCGATATCATGACCATCTGCTATCGTTTAAAATGTAAAACAGTTCTGGCAACTGCAGCCACGCAAAAATAAAGTTGTATGCATTTAAGCAGGGAAGAAGAAAATAAGCACAGGATCATTTCAATGTCTATCAGTCTTGGTATTTTTACTTTACTGCTACTCTTCCTTATTTTTTATAATCTCATACGGCCTAATCCTCCTTTCCCGGAAGGTGGAGGTGGAGGTGGGCAGGAACTTGCGCTGGGGATGATGACCGTTGGAAATGATGATATCGATTTTGGAAGCATGGGAAAAGCAACAGATGTAGTTGTGAAAGAAACTCCTGCCAGTGAAAGTGAGAACATTGTCACCGATCCGGGAGGAGAAAATGTGGATCTGAAAAAAACAGAGGAGAAACCGGAGGTAAAAGAAAACACAACTGTAATTGTCCCAGTAAAACCTAAAACTGAAAAAGTTGTCGTGAAAGAGAAAACAGAAGCAGAAAAATTAGCAGAGAAATTTAAAAAGAATACAGGTAAAGACGGGGGTGGACATGGAAACAATCAGGAGGCGGGACAAAATGGTTCACCGGATGGAGATCCATTCAAAGAAGGTAATGGAGGAAAAGGAAATGGCGAAGGTGGTGGTGAGGGAGATGATAAAGGTCCGGGTAAAGGCCCGGGTAACGGTCCTGGATTTGGCGGCGGTAAAATTGGTGTCGATCTGAAAGGAAGAGCGATCGTGAAGCCACCTAAGTTACCAAGTGATACAAAAGAAGAGGGAAAAGTGGTTGTAGAGATAACAGTGGATAGTGAAGGGAATGTGATCGAAGCAAATCCGAATGGAAGAGGAACCACAACGAGCAGTGCAACTTTAAAAGCAAAAGCGAAGCAAGCGGCTTTCGCAACAAAATTCAACGTAGACGGGAAATTTGAAGAGCAAAGAGGAACGATCACCATAGTGTTCTCTTTTAACTAGAATTCCCTTCCTTACTCAGGTAAGAAGAAATGACCTACCAACAGACGCTGGAATATCTTTATGCCAAGTTGCCCATGTTTCAAAGGGTAGGAGCAGCAGCTTACAAGGCAGATCTCACGAACACAGTCAAGATCATGGAACTCTTGAATAAGCCTCATCAGAAGTTGAAGTGCATTCATGTAGCCGGTACAAATGGAAAAGGCAGCAGTTCGCATATGCTGGCGGCCATTTTGCAGCATGCGGGATATAAAACCGGATTATATACTTCTCCACATTTGGTAGACTTCAGAGAAAGAATAAAGATCAATGGAAAAATGATCTCGAAGAATCAGGTGGTGGATTTTGTAGAGAAGTATAAGGATGCATTTGAAGAAATCCAGCCCAGTTTTTTTGAATGGACAGTTGGTTTGGCATTCGATTATTTTGCAAAGGAAGAAGTGGATGTGGCAGTGATAGAAGTTGGATTGGGAGGAAGGCTGGATTCAACGAATGTGATATGCCCGTTGATCTCATTGATCACTAACATTAGTTTTGATCATATGAATTTACTGGGAGATACCATTCCAAAGATCGCAGGAGAAAAAGCAGGGATAATTAAATTTAAGACGCCCGTTGTCATCAGTCAGTATCAAAGCGAATCAGCTTCTGTATTCATGAATAGGGCAAGAGAATTAAAATCTCCTTATGAGTTTGGAGACAAAGTGTACAAGATCACAGAATCAAAAGTTGAAAAGGAGTTTTTGAATGTAAAAGTGACCGACAGAAAAACGGAGAAGCAAGAAATATATGAACTCGACCTCAAAGGAAATTATCAGGCAAAGAATCTGTTAGGTGTGCTTTGTGTTGTTGAGCATTTAAAGAATGAAGGATTTCTGATCGAAGACAAAACCGTGAAAGAGGCATTGAAAAAGGTAATTGCTCTTACGGGATTAATGGGTCGTTGGCAGCTTTTGTCGGAGAAACCTTTCATGATCGCAGATACGGGGCACAATGAGGATGGAATCAGACAGGTGATCGATAATCTTAAGAAAATAGAATATAAGAAACTGCATTTTGTTTTCGGGGCTGTGAACGACAAGGATGTAAGTAAGATACTTGAACTGCTACCGAAAGAAGCAGAGTATTATTTTGTGAAAGCAGATATTCCCAGAGCTCTTCCATCTGAAGAGTTGATGTTACAAGCCTCTAAGGCGAAATTAAAAGGAAAAAACTATGGCGATGTAAAGAGTGGAGTTGAGGCAGCAAAAAAATCAGCAAAGAAAGATGATCTTATTTTGATAGGTGGTAGTACTTTTGTGGTTGCGGATGTGTTGCAGTTAGAATAATTTAGGTCGACAGATGACCCTTAAAATTCTTTGTTATTTTAATTATATTTGTTGAAAATCGAATACTATGAAATCTAAATTAGCTGTAATGATACTGATGATTTGTTCAGTACTAAATGCCCAAATAAGCACATTTCAAAGAACCTTAAAGGCAAGTGGAGATGAATTTGCAGGTACCGTACTTGAAACCAGCAATGGTGATTTTCTAACAGTTGGATTTTCTACCACATTATCAAATGGCAAAGAGGATTGTATGATTGCTCGAACAAATTCACTTGGGCAAACAATTTGGGTAAAGACCTACGGTGATACAGCCAGACAACACTTTTTACATGCTATTCAGGATGGTTCAAGCGATGAATATTATGTGGTTGGATTCAGTGAAGGAAGAGGAGTTAAAAAAACAGACGGTGTATTCGGAAAGATCAATGGGGTTGGAAATATACTATGGATGAAGGCATATGGAGGAAATGGTGATGAGGAGTTGAGAAGGATTGTGAAAGCAAATGATGGAGGTTTCTATATAATGGGTCATAGTACCAGCACCTTAGGCGCAGGACTGGAAGATAATTATATTTTGAAGGTGAATAGCACTGGCGATATTCAGTGGACAAGATTGTTTGGAGGTTCAGGTGTTGAAAGGATCAGGTCTTGTATCAAAGATTCTATAGGGAATCTAGTAATAACAGGATTTACCAATAGTTTTGGTGCCGGTAATAAGGATGTGTTTGTAGTTAAAATGTCTCAGGCTGGGGTATTCAAATGGAGTTATGTCTATGGTAAGAATTCAATTGATAAAGCTCAAGATGTTGTTAATGCTTCCGGAGGAGATATTGTTATCGGGGGTGACACAAAAATGCCAGTAAATATGAATCCACCTACATCGAACGCATTTTTAATGAAAATAGATTCATTAGGAAATAAAAAGTGGCTTCGTGTATATCAAGATACATCTGAAACTGATCTTTGGACAGTGATCAACACAAATGATAATGGCTATGTTTTTACTACAGATGAGACTCCACTGGGAGTTACTGCTTATTCTACAACAGATGTATCTTATGCAAAAGTTAACGATGCCACAGGTAACATTTCATGGGCACATAGAATAGGAGGCAGTAAAAAGGATAAAAGACCAGATGTCATCCGGCCTATAGGTGGTGGTTATTTGATTGTTTCTGGTACTGCAAGTTTTGCAAGTGACACGATGCGCAATTTACATTTTGTAAGAACAAACACGTTAGGAGTAAGTGGATGTCAAACTTATGTTAGAACTTTCGTGAAGGTGGATACTGGTTTCACAAAGGGGAATGTAAATTGGATAACAGCAACAGATGGTTCAACTGCAGCTGTCACATGGACAGCAGTTAGCAAAACCTTTGTTCATGACACATTGTGTCAGAATATAATTAATACATCAATAGCTAGCCACAGTAACAACTCAAAAGAATACAAGATTTACCCCAACCCTTCTACAGGTAAATTCAAATTGGAGATAGACCAAATCGAATTCCTTGTTGAGATTCGAGATCAACTTGGCAGATTGATACAGACAGAATCGAATAGAAAGGAATTCGATCTGAGAGGTTTTGAAAACGGTATTTATTATGTTACAGTTAGAGCACCTGAAGCCACGACCGTTTCAAAAGTGATAATAGAGAATTGAGTGTAATTGAGATCTAAAAGAAAGGCGTGATCCCCGGTGGAGTCATGCCTTTTTTGTTGGTGTTTTTAATTGGATCAAGCAATCTTCTCCACCCAATCTCCGTGTTCTCTTATCAAATTAATCAATTCGTCAACAGCTGTCTCACTTGTTACGTTCTTCTTCACCACTTCTTTTCCTTTGTAAAGAGATATTTTACCGGGACCGGTTCCGACATATCCGTAATCGGCGTCTGCCATTTCACCCGGACCATTCACAATACAGCCCATGATGCCGATCTTGATTCCTTTTAAATGATCGGTCCGCTCTCGTATTTTCTGTGTCGTTTCCTGAAGGTCAAATAATGTTCTTCCGCAACTCGGACAGGAAATATATTCTGTCTTACTGATGCGCGTTCTTGTTGCCTGTAATATTCCAAAGGCAGTGGAGTTGCAAACTTGTGGGCTCACGCAATCTTTTTGCTTGATCCATATCCCGTCTCCCAAACCATCCAGAAGCAATCCTCCAATATCCGTACTGCTGTATAACTGAAAAGTAGAATCATTCAAGTCTTTGTAATTGCATTTGATGATAAAAGGAAGTTCGCATTTTTCATTGATCAGTTCAATGGCCATTCTTCTTAGTTCCGGCATGGTATGTGCGTTGAAGGAATCAAGAATCAGGCAAACAGTCTTTTCTTTTTTCAGTTTCGTAATAAAATCAGGAGTTAAAACGCTTGTGTCAACAACCACAAAATTCAATTCATTTGACCTTTCTTCAGAACGAAAATATTCTTCTCCACAAAAGAGTGGGTAAGTCCGAGTGTTCGTTTTATTCTTTCTCCAGCTCTCTGAATTAAGGATCCAGCCTAAGGTTCCAGGGATCTCAAACTTCGCAATGTGATCACCTGCGTAGATGTAATCCACCGCCATATCTGTCAGGTTCCATTTATCGAGTGGAACAGAATAATTATAGCCAACTGCAAATAAAGAAGCAGCAGTGATTTCATCGCGCATGCTGAGATCGGCAATGACTCTTGGCACATTGTGCGCACCAATATTCAGTACTTCTTTTGTTTTATTTCTGTTGTGCTCAAATGGATCGTAAGGCAATTCACCTTTAATGGGAGCTATCTTTTTGTGCCCGCTTCTATTTGAATATCTTTCTGCAAGTGTTTTCGCAACGGGAATTTCAAACTCCGGTTCTTCTGTCAATGAAACACGGATGGTATCTCCCAATCCATCTTCAAGAAGTGTTCCGATCCCGACAGCTGATTTTATTCTCCCATCTTCACCGTCTCCTGCTTCTGTAACTCCTAAATGAAGAGGGTAATTTCGGTTTGTTTCTATCATTTTGGCAACGAGTAGACGATAGGCTTCCACCATCACCTGTGTATTGCTAGCCTTCATTGAGATCACAATGTTCTGATAATTGTTCTCTTCACAGATCCTTAAAAATTCAAAAGCACTTTCAACCATTCCAAGTGGCGTATCTCCATACCTGCTTAAGATCCGGTCGCTCAATGATCCGTGATTCGTGCCAATGCGCATGGCAGTCCCGTATTCCTTACAGATCTTCACCAAAGGTGTAAAGCGTGTTCTTATTCTTTCCAGCTCTGCTTCATAGGCAACGTCTGTATAATCAATGGTCTCAAATTTCTTTTTATCGGCGTAGTTGCCGGGGTTAACGCGTACTTTTTCAATAACACGCGCGGCAAATTCGGCGGCATTGGGTGTAAAATGTATGTCGG
>DAORJH010000089.1:0-8040 GCA_035438925.1 Bacteroidia bacterium
CATGCCTATAAGGAGATTCGTGATAGCATCAATTATGCAAAGCGTATTCAGGAATCTATTTTGCCGGCGAATGAAATGATCAACGAAGCTTTTCCTCAATCCTTCGTGTATTATAAACCAAAGGATGTTGTCTGTGGTGATTTTTACTGGTTCGGAAAAAGAGGGGATGAAGCTGTGATTGCTGCAGTGGATTGTACGGGGCACGGAGTTCCTGGAGCATTGATGACCGTGATAGGAAATTCACTGCTGAATCAGATCGTTACTTCGGCAGGAATAACAAGTCCTTCTGTAATATTAACGCAACTTGATATTAAACTGCACGAAACATTGAAGCAGCATGGCAACATCATTACCAATGATGGAATGGATGCCGCAGTGTGCAGATACAGGATCTCGAAGAATGAGCTGGTTTTCTCAGGCGCAAAAAGACCCGTATACATGTTTAAGAAAGGGGAATTGCTGGAGATCAAAGGGGATAAATCACCTATCGGGAGTTTTGTGTATGAGTCAAGCAAACGTTTTTCTGAACACAAGATTCCTGTGAACAAAGGTGATACTATTTATCTATTTACGGATGGTTTACAGGATCAGTTTGGAGGAAATAATGGCAAAAAATTCATGATCAAGCGTTTCAGGGAAATGCTGGAAGGAATGCAGGATCTTTCCATGCAGGATCAGCACAGTTTGGTGGAGAGAGAAATGGATCATTGGAAACGTGAATACGAACAGACCGATGATATGCTTTTGATCGGGATTAGATTTTAATTAATTTTTTGATTTTGGTTTGTAAATGAAGAGCCTTCTTTTGTTTGCTTTGGCGTTTTGTCTAGAAATTTATTTTGGGCAGAATGATAGCTCAAACGTATTTGCCCCCGCAACTTTTTATGATCGAAACGTAAAAGATTGTTTTTCTAATCCGGCTTATCGTAATACATTTAAATCATATCCTTCTAAATACAATGATATCTCACTTACGAATAGAGTTTGGAGAACAATTAAACTGGATAATCCGGAGAATAAGAATGTTTATAAAGACTTGTCAAACTGTCTGCAAATAGGTTTAATTGAGATCGTTAAATTTGGGATTTTCGAGAAGCAATTGAATGTATTTGGTAATTCTGATTTTAATTCTGTTCAAGATAGCAGGATGGATCGCGCCCAGGTTTTGAATGGCCTTAAAATACAAGATACAATTTTTCAGTTGGTTTATGATGCATCGGGAAATGAAACGAATAGTGCTACGGTTGAAAACAGATTCGTTTTTGAGAAAGATGTGGTTGCATATTTGCTTAAGGAGGATTGGGCGATAAGTGCAATTAGTGGAAAACTTGAAAAGAGAATCGTTGGATTTGCTCCTATGATAAGAAATAAGTTCGGGTTTGTCATACCACTTTTCTGGCTCTATTGGCAGGAGTGGAAAGAGCTATTATCCAGCTTCCCGGTGATCAGTAAATATAAAAATGAAAAGAGCAATTACACGGAAATATTTGAGAAGGGTTATTTCATATCTCAGGTCTCCAAGGAATCCAATGTTTTCGACAGGAGTATAAAATCATCTAAGCATGCAAAAGATCCTTTGATTGAAAGCGAACTAATAAAAGAGAAAATATTGAATACAGAAATGAATCTATTTCAGCATTAATTTCCTATTTCCCCTTCCATCTTTCGAGATTCGGAATTTCTATTGAGAAAAATCCACCAAACGCATTTAGTTAAGTAGGTGAAATCAATTTGATTTTGTCAGTTCCTTGAAAATGTCTTCCATTTTCTTTAATTCCCTGTTCAGGGTGAGCACAGAAAGATTATTTTTCACAGCGAAATCAAAGATCACCTTGCGCAGATCTCCGGTATCAGACGAGATCAATTGCCAGGTGTTGCCTGAAATATTCTTTACATTTTCAACTTTATTGATCTTCTTAAGTGTTTCTTCACTTACGTTGGAATCAAATTCAACTGTGATGATCTGGGCAGAGGTTCTTTGCTGTAAATTCTTGGTTTCGTCATTCGCCACTATTTCTCCCTTGTTGATGATGATCACTCTGTCACACATGGCTTCAACTTCCTGCATGATGTGTGTGCTGAGTAATACTGTTTTTTCTTTTCCCATTGAACGTATCAGTGATCTGATGTCTTCCAGCTGATTCGGATCCAAACCTGTTGTCGGCTCATCCATGATCAATACCTTCGGGTCGTGTATCATTGCCTGTGCAAGACCAACTCTTTGTCTGTACCCTTTACTCAATGCACCAATTTTTTTATTTTGTTCGATCTCAAGCCCGGTTAAACCGATCATCTCTTTTACTCTGGCATCTGTGTTTTTTATTTTATGTAGACCGGCAGTAAAGGCAAGGAATTCTTTCACATACATATCCAGATAAAGTGGATTGTGCTCCGGTAAGTAGCCAATTCTCTTTCTCACTTCCATGCTTGCGCTGTCAATATCAAATCCACAAACACTTGCCGTTCCGGTTGTAGGTGGAATATAACAGGTAAGAATTTTCATCATGGTACTTTTTCCTGCACCATTCGGACCTAAAAACCCTACGATCTCATTGCTGTTTGCTTCGAACGATACGTTGTTCAATGCCTTTTGCGTTCCGTAGAGCTTGGTGATATTTTTAACTGAAATCGACATAAAAACTTCGAATAAAGATAGGATAAATAAGAATTTCCAAGATCCTTGAAAGATTTTATATTCAATTAATTTTGAACAGAAGGAAGAGGAAATTCATTCCTGATCACAAGAGGTAACCAGCCTTCTCAGCGGGATAAGCATTAAAAGTGCCCAATGCTTTTGCTACCAATCTATTCTTATCGTTCTTGCAAAAAATATCACAACTGGAGATGAGCAATCGTTTGCCTTTACTTTCCACTTTACCAATGGCAAGTAATTCATCTCCCGAAAACGCAGGACTGATAAAACTGATCTTGTACTCTACTGTACTTACTACTTTGTTCTCATTGCAAACGGCACTGAGTGCTGCAACGCCCAATGCTGCATCGGCGAGTGAAGCGATGAGTCCACCGTGTGCTGCCAAGGGTGTGGCCAGATGTTTTCCCTGTATTATTATCGTATAATGGATGAGTCCGTCTTCTACCACGGTAAAATCCATTCCTATCATTTTTCCGTAATCATTGTTTTTAATGTATGCTTCTAACAAAGGATGTTTCATTATTTCTTGGGGATGATGATGGTGTCAAAGAAAGGTGCATAAGCTGTGAATGATCCGAATACTTCGTGATCTGAATTATCGAGCATGCTTTTGATGTTGGACGGAGCAGAAAAAGGATTACTGTTACTGGCTTTGTTCTGATAATAGGTGTTCCAAAAATCATATTCATTCTTCCCTATCTTGCAGAATTTTACAATGACAGTGTCTCCTCTTTTAAAATAGCCTTGCTCCGGATCATCTCTGTATTCTTGAATGGCATTGGGTTGTGGACCTCTGTCGTAAGCAAAATCAAATGATTTTCCGTCAATGTACTTATCATCAAATGCAGAGCCGAATGGTGCCGCGTAAAAAAAGTCTTTGGTTTTTCTTTTCGCAAACCACCTGTAAAAATCCCCGGCCCCTGCTGGTTCACTGAAGTGTTGCCAAATGTAACCAAGCGAATCCTGTTCTCCTTTAAAGTAAAGCGAATCCAATTTTGCAGGATTTCGGATGGTAGATTCTGCCGAGTAAGTTTTTCCATTGACAGTAACCTTCAGCAAATATGTTTTTCCTTCCTCCCCTTTTAGTTTTGAACCTAAATAAATATAACCGGAATTGGGATCCAATTCCTGCAAGGTGTCAGTGCTGCTTCCGTCGCTTACCGTTACAAAAGCTCCTTTTATAAAAGCTTTTTCAGGTGTTGTGAAATCAAAGGTTCCGAAGTAGGGAACGGACCAGGATAAAAGAACAATAGGCGGACCATTTGTTTCAATGGATGCTTCCACAACTACTTTTTGCTTGTAGTCAGGAATATTTAGTTTCACCTCTTTACGGCAGGAAATTAAAGTTGTGCTAATCACTAATAAAAGCAGACGTAAAAAATTGAACCTTTCAAACAAAGGTTTTTTGTTGCTTGCATTGTAAAGGCCTTGGTTTATATGTCTTTTCGCTCTGTTCAAAATTTGAAATTCCAGGTTATGCTTGGCAAGATAGGAAAAAGTGAAACTTGTTTAGCCCCCACTTTTAATGTTCCGTTGGTAAAATCTCCTTGACGAGTGATGTAGATAAAATAGGGATTGTATCGGTTGTAGGCATTGAAAACACTCAAAGTGTAACTGTTGTTGAATTTACGAAATATTTTTTTTGTGACTTGAATGTCTATTGTATCTTTTCCTTCCTTCAATAATTGCTCCTTCATTTTCTGTTTTCTTTTTTCAAGTTTCAACTCACGATTGGGCGAATAGGTAACGTTAAGATCGAGACGATGATATGGAGCAAACTGATAGGAGTTTCTTAAACCGTAATCATGACTTTGACTGCCTTCGTAAAGAAAAAATCCCTGTGGTAAAGTGCCCCTGTTCCCTGTTCCGTATACCCATACCATTCCGAAATTCCACTGCTTGTTCGGATCATAAGTTAGAACAACGGAGGCATCATGTCTTCTGTCGTACTTAGCCAGAAATTTTTCTCCGTAATTGATGGCATCAAATTGTCTCCAGGTCCATGATAAAGTGTATCCGATCCATCCGGAGAATTTACCTCTACTTTTTTTAATGAAGAATTCAGCTCCGTAAGCCCATCCTTTTCCGTATGTAAAGGCATTGTCCGGATTATCAAAAACATTGTCTGAGGGTGTGGCTCCTTCTTTGTATTCGATCTGATTGGACATGGTTTTGTAATACGCTTCGATGCTGGTTTCAAACAGATTCTCCTTGAAATTCTTGAAGATCCCGATAGCGTACTGATCACTTTGTTGTGGTTTTATCTCTTCGGTACAAGGCATCCAAACATCTGTTGGTAAACTAACGGAAGAAATACTGCCCAAATGAATGTATTGAAAATTGCGTGTATAGGCTGCTTTCAGCGAAGTAACTTTAGTGATCGCGTAGCGAAGTGTGATACGAGGTTCCAGTCCATTGTAATTTGCTACCACTTTTCCCTGAGCATAATTCACCGTATCAGAGATCCTGCCAAGAAAATCTTTTTTGTAACGGGAGAAGGGTCCGATCTGTGTGAAGTTGCTGAAGCGTAATCCGGCATTTAGTTTGAATGCTTGATTAATATCCCAGTCATCACCAACATAAACAGAAGCATCATGCGCATACAGCTTGATCACTTTACCCAGGTCAAAAACGGTTTCACCTTGTTTCGCACTTACACTTGTTGGAACAAACACATGAAAAATATATTGTATACCGGTCTTGATATTATGTCGTGAGTTCGGAAAGTAATTCAGGTCGTATTTCAATGTATGGTCAGTGATGCCTGATTTGATGGTGGCTTCAAACTCATCCTGCAGGGCAATGAAACTAAAATCGTAATTTGTGATGATGGCTGATGCGTTTGAAAATAGTTTGGAATTGAAGATATGATTCCAGCGTAAACAGGCAGAAGCATTTCCCCAGGGAATTTGCGTACTGAATTTATCTTCTTCGCTTTTGAAAAGAAAGCGATCTCTTCCAAAATAACCGCTCAGATAAACCCTGTCTTTATCGTTGAGGATGTAATTGAATTTGGCATTGAGATCATAAAAATAATAGGACGTCCCTTTGAAATCCGATTTTTCTATCCATGGCTTGGCAAGGATGTCAATGTAGGTTCTTCTGCCGCTGATCAGAAAAGAGCTTTTGTTTTTTAGGATGGGACCTTGAATTGTGAGACGAGAAGAGATGAGACCAATACCACCATCCACTTCAAAATTCTGATTGTTTCCATCTTTCATCGTGATATCAAGGACAGAAGAAAGTCTTCCTCCATATTGAGCAGGCATTCCGCCTTTGATGAGATTTACGTTTTTGATCGCATCTCCATTGAAAACGGAGAAAAAACCCATGAGGTGAGATGCATTGTAAATTGGAGCTTCATCCAGTAAGATTAGATTTTGATCCGGCCCGCCACCACGTACATAAAAACCACTGTTACCATCACCGGCACTTTTTACACCTGGAAGAAGTTGTATGGTTTTTAGAATGTCTACTTCGCCCATGAAAGCCGGAATTTTTTTTATCTCAGCCATATCCAGATTCACACTTCCCATTTGAGTATTATTTACGTTCTCATTTCCTCCCTTTGCAGAGATCTCTACTTCTTCCAGTTGATTTTCGGAAGGTGAACAGTTGATCTTCAAATTGACATTCTTCTCCAATTCAATGATCTGTTCTATCGTTTTGTATCCGGTATAAGCGATCTGTAAGGTGTATTTTCCTTTTGGTGCGGTAATAGAGAAGAAACCGTATTGGTTGGTGAAGGCAGATTTGTTCAGTTCTTTTAAAAATACTGTTGCGCCAATTAGGGTTTCACCATTGGAAGCATCTTTTACAGATCCGCTGACAGAGAAATTCTGCGCATGAAATTCCGTAAAAAGTACAAGGAAGAATATTGCAATCAGCTTTTTCAGGAAGAGCTAAATTACAAATTTTTGAGGTGAGCTTCTGTTAAAATAAGTTTACATGAAAGCAGAAATGTTACATCTTCAACTCATTGGCCAAAGCCTTAAAATCAACCCCGTCAAAATTGCCACTGCTCATCATTAAGAGTACTTTGTCTTCCCAGTTTTGAGACTTTAAAAAATCCGTTACATCACTGCTTTTTGTGAATACCATCAGATCTTTCCGGTCGAATGCCTGCTTCACTTGATCAATGGTAATGGCTTTTAGCTTTTTGTGTTCAATGGTATGTGGGTTGAAATAAACGATCGCTGTGTCGGCTGTGTTCATGGCTCCTTTGTATTCATTCAGAAATTCTTCGGTCAGACTGCTAAAAGTATGAAGTTCCATACAAGCAATTAATTTTCTTCCTTTGAATTGTTCTTTAACAGCAGAGGTCGTAGCTTTTAATTTGGATGGAGAATGCGCAAAATCTTTGTAAAAATTAAAGTGCTGGTTTTTGAAAACCAATTCCAGACGCTTGGCCGCACCTTTAAAGGTTCTCATGGCTTTATAAAACTGCTCTGATGTTATTCCTATTTTTTCGCAAACTAAACGAGCACCATTCAGATTCATGAGGTTATGATCGCCGAAAATTTCCAATGGAATTTTTTTATCACCTACGACCAAAGAAGTGATGCCGTTTTCTATAAGGTTCTTTGGAATACCATAGGGAGTTTTAGAAATATTGTTCTTGTTTTTTTCCTCGCAAAGATCTTTAAGGATCTTATCTTCCTGACAATAGATCAGGTGTCCGTTTTCTTCGATCAGGCCAATGAACTGACGAAATTGATCTACATACATGTCAAAAGTTGGGAAGACATTGATGTGATCCCAGGCAATGCCGCTGATGATAGCGATATTGGGATGATAGAGGTGAAATTTTGGTCTTCTATCAATTGGAGAGGCCAAATACTCATCTCCTTCTATCACGGCAAACTTAGCTGTATTACTGAAGCGCACCATGGTATTGAATCCTTCCAATTGAGCACCCACCATAAAGTCGGTTTCAATATTGCAGTGTTTCATCACATGAAGGATCATGGAAGTAATGGTTGTTTTTCCGTGGCTACCGCCAATCACAATTCGTGTTTTATCTTTTGTAGCCTGGTAAATGTATTCTGGATAGGAATAGATCTTTAATCCTAATTCTTTTGCTCGCAAGAGTTCAGGATTATCAGCACGCGCATGCATTCCAAGTATAACAGCATCCAGATCATTCGTGAGTTTTTCAGGGAACCATCCGATCTCTGCGGGGAGAAGTCCGGCCTTTGCCAATCGACTTTTACTTGGTTCATTTATTTCGTCATCGCTGCCGGTAATACGATAACCTGTTTCGTGAAGGGCCAGCGCCATGTTATGCATGGCCGAACCACCGATGGCGATGAGGTGTACTTTTTGTGTGGCTGACATAGCCTGCAAATTAACACCTATTCGTTATGAGTACAGAGTAGCGTAATAGG
>DAORJH010000090.1:0-8009 GCA_035438925.1 Bacteroidia bacterium
GGTGGTGCTTATTCCGGTGGTGGCGGAGGTGGTGGTTCTTCCAATACAGGAGCATTAGCTTCACCGGTATTAAACGCAGGAGTGCAGAATGGAAACGGACAAGTGATCATTCAATACAATTGCGTTCTGCCAATAGAACTTACTGAGTTCACTGCTCATTATAACGGGTCCTATGTTTATCTCACTTGGAAAACAGCAAGCGAGAAGAACAGTAATTATTTTACAATAGAAAAAGCAATGGAAGGTGGTGACTTCGCATTGATGGATAAAATTGCATCAGCAGGAAATAGTAAGTCTGAGAAGCTCTATACTTTAAATGATTATCAACCCTACACGCACGGCGTGAACTATTATTTATTGAAGCAATACGATCTAGATGGCACACTTTCTTTTGAAAAGATGATCAGTCTTTCTGTTATAGAAAAGATCTACGAATTCAGTCTTTCTCCAAATCCTGCCGAGGATAATGTTGCACTTCGTCTGTCAGATGATTTTGTTGGAGAAAATGTAAAGATCGAATTGATCAATTCAGTGGGTCAGATGATCTTCAATGATAATATTGATAAGGTCATTTCAGATCAGCAGATACAGATCTTGAATTTAAAAGAATTACCAAAAGGCTTTTACTTCGTTCGTGTCATTTCCGGACAAGGAAGTATTCGCTGGAACAAGCTAGTCAAAAATTAATTCAACCAGACACTTTTACCACGCGTAGTAGCATTGTCTTTTATACGCGCATTCAGCGCAGATCCTGTTCTTGATGCAATAGCGAATGCTTCTTCCCTGTTTCTAGTCTCATGTACAATGATCCTTCTGTTTCCATTATAAACTAAACTCACCTGGTAAAAAGAAGCATTTGATTTTTCTATCTCGTCAACCGGACAAGATTCGCATTTTGCAAAAAGCTGGCGAAACAACAATACATATTCAATTTTTGGTAAAGGTTTGAAATCTCCCCACTTAAAAACAGACAATAAACTTTCCTGGATCTTGTACATCCTTTTCTCCACATCAAGTATGGTAACAAACTGACGTAACCAATTACTCACTGCTTTTCTTTTACCTATGATTAGTTCTGACATACAACAAATTCATGAATGGATCATCTCCGACTTAGAACCGTACTTTAATTTATCAAACCTGATAAAGAAATTCAACCAAATTATCCTAGCCCATCGGAAGATCAAAGGGAAGGTCAATAAAACTGTGAGTACAACCCATCCGAACAAAACTTCCGGTTCCTGATGAAGCCAAAGCAGATCGCTCACTAACCATATAAATAAAATAATTGCTGTAATAGCATAAGAAACATACATGGCTCCATAGAAGAATCCGGGTTCTCGTTCATAATGCAGTCCACAATGATCACAATCTGATTTCATATGTAGTGTTTCCCGAATATTATAAGGATTTCGGTTCGCGAACACTTTGCCTTGGTGGCAGCGCGGACACTTATTGGCGAAAGTTGAATACAATGTTTCCGGTATTCTCATGGCGCATTAGTTTGATCTTACTTTTTCAAGGGCAGTAGCTTTTGTTTCCTTCTCATTTGAATAATCAATAGAACATCCGGATGCTCCACAACAACCTGTATTTGTCAAAGCTTGAAAAATAAAAAAGACACCGAAGGCAGAGAATAGATAATCTCCAATAAAAAAAGACTGGATCAAAACCAATAAACCTAAGATCAAGCGAAACACCCGCATGAAATTCCAGCCACTTGTCAATGCCAGTTTATATTGTTCAATGTACTTTTTCATTATTTCTCGTATTTACGTAAGTTGTACCAAGATCCGCCATTGTGCACTTTTGTATATACCTGTGATTTAAGAGAGCTTTTTGCTGCAGAACCACTTCTCATCCCTGAAGCACAACAAGTGATGATCGCCTGATCTTTGCTCTTCAGCTTTTTCAAGTTTCCGGATAATTGATCCAGAGGAATATTCACTGAACCTTTTACATGGCCACCTGAATATTCACCTTTTGTTCTCACATCGATGATCACAGCGCCTTCCTTCATCCATTGTTGCAGATCTACTTTTGGCCCAAGTCCGAATATTTTTTTGAGTGTATTTATCATTGTTTAATTATTAAGATTTAACCATGAACCCGCATTCTCGCATTCAATTCCATGCTGTTTCAGATACATCATGGCTTGCGCACTTCTGCCACCGGAAGCACAACAAAGTACGATGTTCTTCATATTCTTCAACTCATCCATTCTAGCTGGTATTTGCTGAACCGGAATATTAATACTTCCATTTACGTGTCCGGACATGAATTCACCTTCAGATCGAACATCAACTATAGTTTTATTCTTCATTTTTTTCTTTTTTAATTATTACTTTTTTGTTCCTTATTTCCTTTGAATATTCCGATTATCAACCAACCCATAACGCCACCATAGATCGTGCTGATGTATGGATTGGAGGTGATGGCACAGGTACCGGATGCACAACCCACAAAATACCAGTAAGCCAAACCAGCAAATGATCCTGTTAATGCTCCGACAAATTCCAATTTGTGTTTGAGAAAATATTGCCTTAGGCTTAGCCTGTTCATTTCTGTGCTCATTTTGTCTCTTTCTTTTTCAAGGTAGAAAGCCCCAATGGTAAATAAAGTGGACAAAATCCTATTAAACTAGTTAGAATAAAGATAGCAGCTAAGACCAAACCTATTATTGCTACAGTACCGCTTATTTGTCCGGCGAAGTAAAGCGCAGCAATAACGATAGCTACCGCTATTCGTATCACCTTATCCAAAGAACCCATGTTTTTTTTCATATTTCGTTGATTTATACATCAAAGTTAGATCGAACGAAAACAAAGAATCGGAACATTTGTTGGATAAGAAGAAGATCGTAATGTAAGAAGGTGATCCTCAATAGAAATAATTCAGTTCAGTTGCGTCAGTTCTATGCTGTTTCTACCCAGTTTTACCAATCCTTTATTCTCCATTGTACGTAACAAACGGCTGATGGCTTCCCTGTGGGAATGCAATTCGTCTGCGATCTCCTGATGTGTAATATCAAGAACACGGGTATTCAATGCCTTCGATCTTTCCTGAAGATAGTGCAATAATTGCTGATCCATATGACTGAACGCGATCAGGTCGATCACATTCAGTAATTCGCTGAAACGTTGATTGTAGTTGTTGCTGGTGAAAGCTTTCCATTCGGGGAAGATGCTCCATGTTTCTGTTTTCTCTACCGGAATTCGCAGGATCTCTGTATCGGTTTCCGCAATGGCCTTGATCATGCTTTTGTTTCCTGACTGACAACAGGTAAGTGACATGGCGCAGGTTTGTCCCGGATATAAATGATACAAAAATACTTCCTGATCATTTTCATCCTGTCGAATCACACGAATACTTCCTGATAGGACAATAGGAACAAACTGAACTGTATCACCGGGAGTAATAAGTATGTCATTCTTCTTTAGCGATCGATAACTTGCATGTTTCTCGATTTCAGCAAGCAAATGCGGATCAGTGAATATTTTCAACTTAGACATCATACGCACTAAAGATAATAAGATTTGTACAGAAAAATAAGTGAAGAAGAGACTGTATACCAACATTAATTTTTGTTAAGCTTTTCAAAAAATGAATTTTTAAATTCAATCCGTATTATCTTAGATCAAAATTAAATCAGATGGAGGAGATCAAATCGAGAAAAGAACATTGGGAAAATATCTACGGAACGAAAGAATTAAAAGACGTGAGTTGGTTTCAACCCTTACCGGAGACATCCTTGAATTTTTTGAAAGAATTCAATGTTCCAAAGAACGCTGCAATTATAGATGTGGGTGGTGGAGATAGTTTACTTGTGGATCATCTTTTAGCAGAAGGTTACACGGATATTTCTGTTCTGGATATTTCTGAAAAAGCCCTGGAAAGAGCCAAGTCCAGATTAGGGGAGAAAGCATCACATATCAAATGGATCGTTTCAGACGCCTCCGAATTCAAACCGGAAAGAAAATACGACTTCTGGCATGACAGGGCGGCTTTTCACTTTTTTACTTCTGAAGAAGACATCGAAAAATACATACAGATCGTAAAAGAAAATATTAAACCCGAAGGAGTCCTGATCCTTGGCACTTTCTCAGAAACCGGTCCGAAAAAATGCAGTGGCATCGAGGTGAAACAATATTCGGAAGATTCAATGAAACAACGTTTGCAACAATATTTTGAAAAGGTAAAATGTTTTCAGGTTGAACATAAAACTCCTTTCGATACCATTCAGAATTTTATTTTCTGTTCTTTCAGAAAGAATTAAAAAAAACAAAAATTTAAAATCAAAAAAAAGAAGGCCAAAAACCTTCTTTTTTAATGCAGGTTCTATTTGTCTAGCTTCACATTAATTGCATGTAAGCCTTTTCTGCCTTCTTCCGTTTCAAAAAGAACCTTATCCCCATCTCTGATCGCTTCGCGAACTCCATTTGCATGAACAAATATATCTTCACCGTTTTCAGTTTGAATGAATCCGAATCCTTTTTGCTGATCAAAGAATTTAACCGTTCCCTTCTTAAGACTCGTAAGTCTTGGTCTTTGTTTATCACTCATTCCTACTTGATTATTTTGCAAATGGGTGATTTGTTACCGGTTCAATATTCTTCTTTATCAATTTGGTGATATCTCTGAAATAAGACATCTCATCTCTAGAACAAAATGACATAGCCGAACCTTCTGCTCCTGCTCTGCCGGTTCTTCCTATTCTGTGAACATAAGTTTCTGCCTGTTCAGGGATCTCATAATTGATGACATGGGATAATTTATCTACATCAATTCCACGTGATGCGATATCCGTTGCAACTAAAACGCGAAGGCTTCTGTCTTTGAATCCTTTCAACACTCTTTCACGTGCACCTTGCGATTTATTTCCGTGGATCGCATCCGCTTTGATTCCGTTTCTGACTAGTTCCTTCACCACCTTATCTGCACCATGTTTTGTTCTGGTAAAAATAAGCACCTGTGGAATTTTCTCGTTCTTTAAAAGGTGATTCAACAATTGCTTCTTGTCTTCTTTGGCAACATAGTAAACAGATTGTTTGATGATTGGAGCAGCCGAAGCAACCGGATTTACCGCAATATGAACAGGATCTTTAAGAATGGTGTTCGCTAATACCATGATCTCTTTCGATGCCGTAGCAGAAAAGAACAAAGTCTGACGTTTCTCCGGAACCATTTTCAGAACTTTCTTGATATCATTGATGAATCCCATATCCAGCATTCGATCGGCTTCATCCAGTACTAAAAATTTAATGCCACTTAAGCGAACATGTCCTTGGTTTATCAGATCGAGTAAACGTCCCGGTGTTGCAACAATGATATCTACTCCATTACGAATTGCATTCACTTGTGGATTTTGAGATACGCCACCAAAAACTACAGCATGTTTTATACGGAGTTGTGCTCCGTATTCACGAATGTTCTCGCTAATTTGTAAAGCAAGTTCTCTTGTCGGAGCCAGGATAAGTGCTTTTGCATTGCGTGGTCCGTTCTTGTTTGGATCCAGATGCAACATTTGTAATATCGGTAAAGCAAAGGATGCTGTCTTTCCTGTACCGGTTTGTGCGTTTCCGAAAATATCTTTTCCGGAAAGTATTGCCGGGATCGATTTTTCCTGAATGGGAGTTGGTTCTGTGTAACCTTTTTTGTGTAGAGCATTTAAGATCGGCTCAATAAGATCGAGTTCTGAAAATTTCATTTCAATTAAATTAAATTCACTCCGGCAAAATGCCGGCTATGTGTAAACCAGAAAAGATAGTGATAAGAATAAGCCGGTTTTTGAATTTCACCTGGCGGGAAGTCTATACGATCCTCTAAGGATTGCACAAATGTAGTCATTAAATTGCAGTCCCCCTAATTTATTAACATTAATGCTGATTTGTCAACCAACAAAGTGCATGAAACACTCAACAATTCAGAATTCACTCTTTATTTCGTACTTTTGCAAAGAATCTGCGCATTTCTAATTCCTAGCCATGCTTTAAACAGATTTGGTGATGTGAATGGGAAGATCCAAACAGTCGTTTCAGAAAACGGAAAAAGAAAAAGCAAAGTTTATTAAGCGCAAAAACAAAGAAGAAAAAAAAGAACAGCGTAAATCTTCCTCCGTTAAAGGAAAAGGACTGGATAGCATGATGGCGTATGTAGATCATCATGGAAACATCACTGATACACCTCCAGATCCGAAATTAAAAGTTGAATTGAAATTGGAAGACATCCAATTAGGAGCAAAAGTAGAAGAGGCTGCAGATCCTCATTCTAAACTCAGAAAAGGAAGAGTGATCTTATATAAAGACGATAAAGGCTACGGCTTCATCAAAGACAGTATCACAAAAGAACAGATCTTTTTTCACCTCAGCAGTATGGTTACAGAAGCTCGTCAAGGTGATATGGTTGAATATGAATTAGGAAAAGGTCCTAAAGGCATCGTTGCATTAGGAGTAACAAAAACTCTTTAACAGTATATCAAATGATCACAATTTGATGCCGACGATCGTCACATCATCTACCTGTTCCAGATTCCCTTTCCATTGATGAAACATTTTTTGTAATTCCTCACATTGCATTTCGCAAGGCATGGAATTTACAGCAAGCAGAAATTCATTCAGGTGACGGTATTTGAATTTCTTGCCCTTTGGTCCTCCAAACTGATCTGCGAATCCATCAGTATAAATATAAAGCATATCTCCGGGTTGAGAAGTAAAACTGAAGGTTTGAAAATATTCCTTCTTCTCTCCCATTCCAACCGGCATTCTATCTCCACCAAGTTCTATCAAGTTTCCATCCCTGATCAAAATTGGCTTATTATTGGCTGCTGAATAAGTAATCTCCCTGCTTTCCTTTTCCATACAGATCAATACGCCATCAAATCCATCCCTTTGTCCTTCTCTGCTCAGGTTGTCTTTCAGTCGTTGTCGAACAAAGTCAAAAACAGCTCCCGGCTTTGTTATTCCCTTTTCATTTACAGCTTCACTTAAGAATCCAATATTCAACAAGCTCATGAATGCCCCCGGTACGCCATGTCCGGTTGAATCACAAACAGCAAAATAAAACTTTTTGTTCGTGCTTGAATCAATTGAAGCAGCCCAGTAAAAATCACCACTCACAATATCCTTTGGTTCAAAATAAATAAAATGCTCCGGAAGATGCGAATTAAGATAGTCTTTGTGTGCAAGTAATGTGTTCTGAATTCTTTTGGCGTAATTAATGCTATCTATGATCTCTTTATTCTTTACTGCCAGTTCTTCCCTTTGAGCAACCACCTCTGAAGTTCTCTGCTTCACCTGCTTCTCCAGCTCCTCATTCTGCTGTTCCAATAAGATCTTTCTTTGCCTTTCTTGTTCAATTGTCAAAGCAGACAACTTCTCAACTTCTGCTAATTGCAAAACAAGATCCTTGTTATTCTTCGCAAATGTAAAAGCCAGGAATGCAGACATGGTGATGGGTATACTTAATATTCCTAAACATAATATTGAAAAAACAATGATCTCTCCCCAGGAACCATAAGTAACACTCACTTTGAAAAAATTACTGATGATAAAATAAATTCCGGCAAAATAAATAAAGATCTGAAACCCGATCTTAACGATCTGAACTCCGTCTCCTTTCACCTTTTTGCGTGAACTGATCAATGTGCCTGTTATAAAACAAGCTGATGTAATGTAACCCACCAATATAAAGAACACAGCACTTCCTGAAAGAAAGGGAATGAGAAATAGAATTCCAATCAACACCAGACTCACTCTGTTAATATAAAGTCTCCATTTTGCATCATTCTTAGAATTGACCACAGATAAGACAAGGAGCAAAAGAAAGTAAAAGACAGGACAAAGCATACGCCACCTGAGATAATAGGCAGTTATAAGAACTGATGGTGAACTGCTTGTGCTGCTTAATTGAAATAAGAAAATTAGTATTGCAAAAGCAAAAGTGAAGAAAGAAAAATACAAATTAGAACTCTGTTCTTTATAGAGGAGGTAGATGAGTAAATGAAGCAAACT
>DAORJH010000091.1:0-7981 GCA_035438925.1 Bacteroidia bacterium
AAATATGAACTTGCATATTGTTATAAGTAGAGGAATTGATATTGACAGTAACGATCGCACAAGCTGGTATAACACAAACCACATTATCCCCGGGTGAAGTTACTGTACATCCGCCACTGGCCGACCAAGTTGCTGGATTACTCCAATTACCTCCCGGACAGATAGCAGTCAAAGTGCATGTTTGACCATTCATGCTATCAAAACAGAATAAAGACAACAACCAGATGCTAATAAAGCACTTAATCTTGTTTTTCATAGTTTCTAATTCGATTTTAATCCTGATGAAAGGCTAATAGTAATGTCAAAGATATTAATAAAAATAAACGCTTTTACGCAAAATGCTATTTTCTTACATAAGTAAGGAATTTGTTGAATTATTTAGCTAACTATATGATTATCATTATTTTAAATAAATTCAAGTAAATAGAAGGCTTTTACAGGGCAAAATAATATATTTGCACCCTTATTTTTATTAAGAAAATACTATAGAAATTACAATTTATGCAAAACAAAGGTGCCATTAAAATATTCGCCATTCTCCTAACGCTGGCCTGTATTTTTTATCTCTCATTTACCTGGATCACTCGTGGAGTTGAAAACGATGCAGTGGCTTATGCCGATAATCTGGTTAGCTCTGCAAAGATCAAATCTGCCGCAAAGGAATTCGCAAAAGGAAATTCTTCTAAAGAAGTTCAGTACATCGATTCGGTGAAAAGCTATATTGCTGACCGTTATCTGGATTCAATGAAAAAGATCCCGGTTTACGATATTCTTATCGCGGAGTACACCTACGAAGAGTGTAAGAAAAATGAATTGAATCTGGGTCTGGATTTACGTGGAGGTATGAACGTTACCTTAGAGGTATCTGTTATCGATATCGTAAAAGGACTAAGCAACAACAGCTCTGATATTCCGTTCAACAATGCTTTGGCTGAAACACAAAAGAATCTTGGTGTGAATAACAACGATGATTTCATCACCCTTTTCAGCAAGATCTATAACAAGAATACAAATGGACAAGGACGTCTCGCTCCTCTTTTTCAAAGTATTGAAAACAAGGGTAAATTATCCTACAATTCTTCAAATGATGAGGTGATCAAATTCATCCGTTTACGTGTTGACGAAGCTGTTGGCAACGCCGAAAAAACTTTCAGAAGTCGTATTGACCGTTTCGGTGTATCGCAGCCAAATATTCAACAGTTAGGTACTGGTGGACGTATTTTGGTTGAATTACCGGGCGTGAAAGATAAAGCACGTGTTCGTGAACTTTTACAGGGAACAGCAAATCTTGAATTCTGGGAGACCTATGAGAATGGTGAGATTGCTCAGTTGATGGATAAAGCAAACTATGCTCTACGAAAAGAATTATATGCTGAAACAATTATCGCGAAAAAAGATTCGAGTGCTGTTGTTGATACGCTTAATAAGAACACTCCTGCGTCAGACAGTTTAAAGGTGAAAGATTCTCTTGCAAAAGCTGCAAATACTCCTAGCGTTAATCCTCAGGATACTGCTTTAAAGAATTTCTTGAAACGCGCTCCTCTTTTCTCAATGTATTCTCCTCTTCGTCCAAATATTATCTACGATGAAAAAGGTCAGCCAAAGAGCTGGGCAGAAGGTGCCGGCGTTGGTCGTTCTTATTCTAAAGCTGATACTGCTAAGGTGAATGAGTACTTGCGAATATTGAAAACAAAGAACATCTTCCCTTCTAAAGTGCGCTTTATGTGGGGTGCAAAAGAAACTGAACAGAAACAAGAAGGAAAAGTGGTAGCTACTTATTTCGAATTGTATGTCATTAAAGTAACCGACAGTAAAGGTAGAGCTGCATTAAGTGGTGATATCATTACAGAGGCAAGAAAAGATTATGATCAGCGTAGTGGTGGTGTTCCGCTCATTAGCATGAGCATGAACAGCGAAGCTGCACAGAAATGGAAAACCATCACAGGTGCAAACAAGGGAAAATGTGTTGCTGTGGTAATGGATAACATGGTGTATTCTGCACCTCGTGTCAATTCTGAGATCTCAGGTGGACAATCACAGATCACAGGGAATTTCAGCGACTCTGAGGCAGATGCTTTAGCGGCAATTCTTAGTGCCGGTAAACTTCCTGCTCCTGCTCACATCGTTGAAGAAAGTATCGTAGGTGCAACTTTAGGTCCTGAAAATATTGAGTCGGGTCTCTTTTCAACTGTTATCGCACTATGTGTGATCTTATTATTCATGGCGGCTTATTATAACAAAGCCGGAATTGTTGCCAATATCGCTCTTGTCGTAAACATGTTCTTCATTATGGGGGTTCTTACCAGTATGGGCGCTGTTTTAACTTTACCTGGTATTGCCGGTATCGTGCTAACGATTGGTCTCGCGGTGGATGCGAACATCCTGATCTTCGAGCGTGTGCGTGAGGAATTGGCTTTAGGAAAAGCCACAAGCCAAGCTATCAAAGAAGGTTTCAAACATGCGATGTCTTCTATCATCGACTCCAACGTTACACTCTTATTATTAGGTATCATTCTTTATGTTTTCGGAAGTGGTCCTGTTCAGGGTTTTGCAACTACACTTTGTGTGGGTATCCTTGCTTCCTTATTCTCAGCAATTCTGATCACACGCGTTATGTTCGAGTGGATGCTTGAGCGTAAAATGAGCATTCCGTTCGATAATCCTGCTACTCGTAACGCCTTTAAAAACGTAAACATCAATTTCGTTGGAAAAAGAAAATTGTATTATGCTTTTTCGGCCATCATCATCTTAACAGGGGCAGTCTTCTTCTTCAAGAATAAAGGATTGAATTTAGGTGTGGATTTCAAAGGTGGTAGAACATATCAAGTTCGTTTTGATAAAGACATCAATACAGAAGATCTGAAAAAATCTTTGGCAAAACAATTCGGAGAAGCTCCGGTTGTGAAAACAGTGGGGAACGGATCAAGTGAAGTGAAGATCACAACTACTTTCCGTGTATCTGAGAACGGTCCGAATGTTGATTCTGAAGTAGAAAGTGCTTTGAACAAAGGACTCACAGAGCTAAATGCGAACGGAGAGATCATTCAGCAACAAAAAGTTGGACCAACCATTGCAACAGATGTTGTTTATGGTGCCTATGGTGCCATCTTATTCTCCTGCTTAATGATGTTCATTTACATCGTTATTCGTTTCCGTAAATGGCAATATGGTCTGGGTTCTGTGGTGGCCTTGTTCCATGACGTACTCGTTGTATTATCTTTCTATACAATTTTCGACGGTGTTCTTCCTTTCTCATTGGAGATCGGACAGGATTTCATCGCTGCGATCTTGACAGTTATGGGTTATACCATGACAGAGACAGTCGTTGTGTTCGACAGGATCAGAGAACGTTTGAATGACAGTGGAAAGTCTGATGTTTATGGTGAAGAAAGAAATACACTTATCAATTACGCTTTGAACAGTACATTAAGTCGTACAATTCTAACTTCGTTAACCGTGTTTTTCGTACTCTTGGTGATCTTTATCTTTGGTGGCGACAGCATCAGAGGATTTATCTTCGCATTGTTGATTGGTCGTGTGATCGGTACGTATTCTTCACTTTGTATTTCAACGCCAATCGTTGTTGATTTTGAGAAAAAGAAATAGAACTGAAACAGAAAAAAGCCCTTTCAAAGAAAGGGCTTTTTTTTTAAACAGAATGAAATGAAAAACAAATGGATGGGTTATGTATCGGTAGCGTTTTTTCTACTGGCCGGTATCTTTCAAATAGTAGCCACAAACTATTGGCTGGGTGCCCTTTTCATCGTTGTTGCTTTTGCTAATTTCATTGTCTTTTCAAAATTGAAAAAAATCAATAATAATTCCGGTAAGTGAAAGAGCTGATCAAAAAAGAATTCCTGCTTGAGTTCAGACAGCGTTCCACAATGGGCGGTGTTCTGGTTTATATTGCCGGTACCATTTTTACCAGTGTTCTTTGTTTTAAAGGGAAAATGGATAAGCCAACCTGGAATGCACTTTTCTGGATCATCACTCTTTTTACATCGGTCTCTTTAAGTGGGAAAAGTTTTTTGAAGGAAGCCGGAGGGAGCGCTCTCTTCAATTACATCTATTACCGTCCACAGCAATTCATCGTTTCAAAAGTGATCTATAACATGGCCTTCATGCTCGCTTTAAGTCTTATCACTTTTTGTTTTTATTCTTTCTTTGTGAAGAATGAAGTGGAAAATACCCCACTTTTTCTGATCGTTTTAACCCTTGCATCAACCGGTCTGGCCGGTTCTTTGAGCCTGATGAGTGCCATTTCAGCCAAAGCAGGAGGTAATTTTGCCCTAATGAGCATTTTAAGCTTTCCTGTCGTACTGCCTCTGATCATTGTAGCCATAAAGCTGAGTAAACAGGCAGTTGACGGCATCGAATGGGCCGGAGTTGACAGCGGGCTTTTATGGATCCTTGGCGCTTTAAATGTACTTACCCTTGCACTCTCCTTTTTATTATTTCCCTATCTTTGGAGGGAATAGAATTCAAGGTATTTTTATCAAGACGTTGATTTAAAATGAAGCATTTGTACAAGTTTCTTTCCGTATTACTTATTCTATATACGCTTGTATTCGGAATGCTCGGACCTGTGCCTCATCTTGATATTTTGAATGAAACGATCCGGAATGTTTATTATCACGTACCAATTTGGTTTGCCATGATCTTCATGATGAGTGTGTCGCTTTATTTTTCTCTTAAAACACTTCTCAATTATAATCACTTGAATGATTCAAAAGCTTTTGATGCTTCCGTCATCGGTTTCTTTTTCAGCATCCCGGGTATTGCAACTGGAAGTCTTTGGGCTCGTTATACATGGGGAACCTGGTGGACCTTTCAAGACCCTAAACTCAACGGAGTTGCCGTAAGTATTCTGATCTATCTGGCTTATTTTATTTTGAGAGCTTCCGTCGATGATGAACAAAAGAGAGCGCGTCTTTCGGCCGTATACAATATTTTTGCATTTGTGATGATGAATGTTTTCATCATGGTTCTTCCACGCATCACTGATTCACTGCATCCGGGCAACGGAGGAAATCCTGCCTTTGGTAAATACGATCTGGATAATAACATGAGAATGGTCTTCTATCCTGCCGTTATCGGCTGGGTACTTTTTTCTTATTGGCTTTTTGAATTGCGTAATCGTTTGACCCTTTTAAAACACGAGATAAATGAATAAAAGATCATTGATATTATTTTTACTCACTTTGAGTTCATTCTTTGCTTCTGCTCAGGATAACGGTCCTCAGATGGCCGATGGAATGCGTGCTGATGGAAAGATCTATGTGGTGATAGGAGTGCTCAGTATTGTATTCATCTCCCTTATTGTATTCTTGATCTTACAGGAAAGAAAGATCGCCCGTCTGGAAAAGCAAATTAAAAAGTAAATAAGGCCATGAAGAAATTACATCTATTAGGAATTCTGATCATAGCTGTGGCAATTGCCGTCATCATCGTTTCTCTGAAGAATACGACCACATATGCAGATTTTACGGAAGCAATGTCCAATCCGGATACAGAGTACCATGTTGTTGGAAAACTGGATAAGTCGCAGGCATTGGTCTATGAGCCAAAAGTGAATGCCGATGAATGTAGTTTTAACATGACCGATAACAAAGGAGTGTTGAAACAAGTTGTACTTCACAAAAGTCCACCACAGGATATAGAAAAAAGTGAACAGATCGTTCTCATTGGTAAAATGAGAGGTGAACAGTTTCACGCCAATGATATCCTTATGAAGTGTCCAAGTAAATACAACGATGGAGCTCCTAAACTCGAATGATCTTACTGAGAGCAAAATAATCCATTGAACGAGATCAATTATATAGGAGAACGAGTTTGGGCCGGACAGGTCGGAAATGCATTCATCGTCATTTCTTTTGTGGCAGCACTCCTCGCATTCTTTTCTTTTTACGCAGCAGAAAACAACAAAGATTATTTGAAATTAGCACGAACTGCTTTTTCAATTCATAGCATCAGCGTTTTAGGAATTGCTGCAACGCTCTTCTTCATGCTCTTCAATCATTATTTCGAATATCAATACGTGTACCAACATAGCAGCCGAAGCATGGACATGAAGTACATCCTTTCCTGCTTCTGGGAAGGACAGGAAGGAAGTTTCTTACTTTGGACCTTCTGGAATGTGGTTCTTGCATTCATACTCCAACGGAGATTGAAAGATGGGGAGTGGGAAGCTTCTGTGATGTGCGTGTTCGCTTTGGTGCAGGTGTTTCTAGCAAGTATGTTACTGGGTACCTATATTCTCGATCATAAATTAGGAAGCAATCCGTTTCTGCTTTTAAGGGAGCACGAACAATTCTCTAAACTTCCCATGCTCAGTATTCCGAATTATGCAGAGAAATTGAATGGAAGAGGTTTGAATCCACTGTTGATGAATTACTGGATGACCATTCATCCACCCACCTTGTTCCTCGGATTTTCTTCCACGCTTATTCCCTTCGCGTTTGCCATAGCCGGACTCTGGAAAAAAAAGTATACACAGTGGCAGGAAACAGCTTTACCGTGGACCTATTTCGGAATTTTGATCTTAGGAGTTGGAATTCTCATGGGGGGAGCATGGGCCTATGAAGCACTTAGCTTTGGTGGTTTCTGGGCATGGGATCCCGTTGAGAATTCCTCATTGGTTCCCTGGCTCGTTCTTGTCGCAGCAGGACATACCATGATCATCAATAAGAACAATGGCGGTTCTCTTTTTACAACTCATTTTCTAGCAATAGGATCTTTTCTTCTTGTTCTCTATTCCACTTTTCTTACGCGCAGTGGAGTACTTGGAAACGCTTCCGTTCATGCGTTCACGGATCTGGGAATGACAGGTCAGTTAGTGATCTACGTCCTGACTTTTATTCTGATAAGTGTAGCACTATTACTGGAAGATGATTTGCATCGCGCTTCTTACGTAGTGGTATCTGTTCTTTTGTTGTTCATGGCCGGTATCTTCGGACATAAACGCGTTATATTATTTTTCTGGCTGGCTGCTTCTACCATTATCACCATCGTGTGTTATTATCGCTTCTTTCCAAAACAAAAAGAAGAAGAGAAATTGTTTTCAAGAGAGTTCTGGATCTTCTTAGGTTCGCTTGTCTTACTGATGGCAAGTCTAATTATTACCTATTTTACTTCTATTCCTGTACTTAATAAATTATTCGGAGTAGAATATGCGCCGCCAAAACCCGGTGTGTACAATACCTGGATGATCCCATTCGCCATTCTTCTTTCTCTTCTCATGGCAGGAGCACTTTTCCTGAAGTATAAAAAAACGGAAGCAAAGAAATTCTTGAGAAGAATGATGTATGCTTTTTTACTGGCTCTTCTTTTCGGAGCATCTTGTTCCATTCCCCTTTATTTCATAGGGGACGGAGGTTTCAGTGGAGAAAAGTTAGGTTATGCCGGATTATTGATCGCAGCCTTCTTTGCCATCTTCTCTAATATCGATTACGTTCTCACTGTCATGAAAGGAAAGATCAGCAAGAGTGGTGCTGCCATTGCTCATCTTGGTTTTGCTCTTATCCTTTTAGGCGCATTAGTTTCTACTTCAAAGAAAGCCGTGATCTCACGGGATACATCCGGAAAGAAGATATCTTCTTTGGGTGAAGAGTTCGATGCAAAGGAAAGTATTCTGCTTACGCAAGGTGATACACTTCCCATGGGTCCTTATCTTGTTACCTATACAAAGAAAAGCAGAGAAGGCATCAATGTTTACTTTAATGTAGATTACCTGAAAATAAACAAAGACAATAAACCGGAATATGAGTTCACGCTGGTTCCTCGAATTCAGGATAACCCTATCATGGGACAAGCAGCAGAACCGGATACAAGGCATTATCTTAACAGAGATATCTATACACATATAACGCATGCTGATCTGAATGTGGATACTGCGCACTTAAAGGATAAAGCATTCGGAGATGCAAAGAATTACATCGGACATGTAGGAGACACCTTGTACTCCAGCAATGCCCTGATCGTG
>DAORJH010000092.1:0-7979 GCA_035438925.1 Bacteroidia bacterium
ATGGATGATATTAGTCGCGTAAGCAGTAAAAGTATCAATGACCTGCAGGCAGTTATCGGTATTTGCAGCAAAGGAGATTACGGCGTGCCTTTGCAGTATATTAATATGAAATAAGTTCAGACCAACATGATCATTCGAAGCAAAGCACCCTTACGTATTGGATTGGCAGGCGGAGGAACAGACGTGAGTCCCTATTCAGATCAGTATGGTGGAGCCATTCTTAATGCAACGATTGACCTCTATGCCTATGCTTCCCTTGAACCTTTGCACAATGGGAAGATCGAATTCTGCATTGAAAGCAATAATAAATGTCATACTTCCGAAAGTAAAGAAGTGTTGCAACAAGCAGATGGTTTTGAGTTATTCATTGGAGTCTATAATCATATCGTCAAGAAATTTGAAACAGGTCCATTATCTTTTAGACTAACATCCTTCATTGAAGCACCACAGGGTTCAGGTCTTGGAACATCATCAACTATTGTTGTTTCTTTGATCGGAGCTTTCGTGGAATGGCTGAAACTTCCTCTGGGAAAGTATGACATAGCCAGTTTAGCTTATGAGATCGAAAGAAAAGATCTTCAGATGGCCGGTGGTAAACAAGATCAGTATGCTGCAACTTTCGGTGGGATCAATTTTCTGGAATTCCTTGCGAATGACAAGGTGATCGTGAATCCATTGCAGTTAAAGAACGAGATCCTGTTTGAACTTGAATTCAACCTTCTTCTTTACTTTACCGAAACACAACGAAACAGTGCTTCCATCATTCAGGAACAAGTGAAGAATGTTAAAGACAAGAACACAAAAAGTGTAGAAGCCATGCACAACTTGAAAATTCAGGCAGTACAAATGAAAGATGCATTATTGAAAGGAGAATTGAATAAAATTGGAGAGATCATGCAATATGGCTGGAAGAATAAGAAAGAAATGGCAGGCAGCATCACGAATGATTTGATCGATAAAGTTTATACTACGGCTATTCAGAATGGAGCTACGGGCGGAAAAATATCGGGCGCAGGTGGGGGGGGATTCATGTTCTTCTATTGCCCTGCTGTCACAAAAAATAAAGTGGCGAATGCCATTTCTAAATTAGGCGGCAGAGTGCAGCCTTTTAAATTCACGCAACAAGGACTCGTTACATGGACAATTTAAATACAGAGAATGTAGATCAGTCAGAAGAGATCGGTAATGAAAAAGAGACGAATCCGAATAGTTTTTTGAAATTACTTACTCCTGTTCAAAATTATTTTGCAACACCTATAATCATTTTTGCTAATGTAATCATGTTCTTTTTGATGGTCATCAACGGCTCCGATTTTCTTTCACCGGAAGCAAAGGATATGATCGACTGGGGTGCCAATTTCAGGCCAATGACGATCAATGGACAACTTTGGCGACTTTTTACATCCTGCTTCCTTCACATTGGCGTCATACATCTTGTTCTGAATATGTATGCATTAATAACAATTGGACCTATCCTTGAACCTGTCATGGGTTCGGTTCGTTTTCTTTTGTTCTATATTCTTGCAGGTATTGCCGGAAGTGCGACTAGTTTTTTCTGGTATGAATCAACAGTAAGTGCTGGTGCTTCAGGTGCCATCTTCGGAATGTATGGCTTGTTCCTTGTTCTACTGCAGGCAAAATTGGCGGGAACAGAGAATAGGAAGAATCTGATTGCGAGTGTTCTTATTTTCATTGCATACAACCTGTTCTTTGGTTTGAAGGGAGGCGTTGATAACGCTGCACATTTGGGTGGTTTAGCGAGTGGGATTGTGCTTGGCGGGATTTATTTTGTCAGCACGAAAGAAAACTTAAAAAATAAATTCGGAATGATACTTCAATCCATCTCCGTCATTTTGATTTTCACCTATGTTGCTGTTGTATATTCCTTATTACCGGCAGATCTTCCGAAGTATTACGCGAAAATGGAAGAATTCACTAAGATCGAAACAGAAGCTTTAGTAGTCTATTCTCTCCCTCAAAATACCGACAAAGTAACTTATGTCAATGAAGTGAAAAAAGGTCTTGCGCTTTGGGATAAAGCCGAAAAAATCGTGACAGAAGCTTATACATTGGATGTTCCGGTAAAGTACACGATCAAGAATGATCTTTTAAAGGAATATGTTGATGTTAGAAAGAAATCCTATGAAGTTATTTTAAAAGCACTGGAAGAAAATTCTGCTGCCTATAATCAGGAAGTAGAGTTTCTGAATAAAAGAGTAGCAGAAGCAGCAAAAAAATTACAAGAATTCAAGTAGTATGAAGACAATAGATAAAACAGCATTTCATTTTAACGGACAAACGGCTTTTTATAAAGGGAAAGTCCGTGATGTATATACCATTTCCGATAAATACCTGGTGATGATCGCAAGTGACAGAATAAGCGCATTTGATGTGGTTCTACCCAGAGGAATTCCATCAAAAGGTCAAGTATTGAATCAGATCGCAGAACACTTTCTGAACTTAACAAAAGACATCGTTCCGAATTGGCTCATCACAAGTCCGCATCCGAATGTGAGCATTGGACATATGTGTGTTCCTTTCAAAGTAGAAATGGTTGTACGTGGCTACCTGGCCGGACATGCAGCAAGAACTTATTTGAGTGGAAAAAGAATTCTTTGTGGTGTAACATTGCCTGAGGGATTAAAAGAGAACGATCAGTTGCCTTCGCCAATCATCACACCTACCACAAAAGCATCAGAAGGTCATGATGAAGATATCAGTAAGGAAGAGATCATCGCTCAGGGTATCGTTAGCAAAGAACATTATGAGCAATTGGAAAAGTTAACACTTGCTTTATACGCCCGTGGTCAGGAGATCGCCAAGAAGCATGGTTTGATCCTGGTTGATACAAAATATGAATTCGGATTGCATAATGGAAAGATCATGCTGATGGATGAAATTCATACGCCTGATTCTTCGCGTTATTTTTATCTGGAAGGCTATGAAGAGAGACAAAAAGCAGGGCAGGAGCAAAAACAATTAAGCAAAGAGTTTGTAAGAAGATGGTTGATCGAGAATGGATTTCAGGGAAAAGAAGGACAACGTGTTCCTGAAATGAGTGATGAATGGGTGAAAGAGATCGGAGATCGATACATTGAATTATTTGAAAAAGTAACCGGAAAAAAATTCCAGAAACAAGAGTCAGCAAGCGACATTTCATTGATCGAAAAGAAGGTGAATGATGTGCTGGCAGGCTTGTCCTGATAGTTTCACCCAATATGGGTGAATATCGCCTGAAATGCCTTTTTTACACCGAAAAAGGCATTTTTTGTTTCTACTTCCTTTGGGAATAAAGGCATTATTTCTTATGTTTAAATTCTATAAAATCATTCAATGAAAAAATTATTCACTTATTCAGCCCTTTGCCTTTCTGCATTCCTGATCTCTTTTAATATTCCTAAATCAGAATCTCTGTGGATGCGCTATCCATCCATTTCTCCTGATGGAAAATCTATAGCCTTTGCATATAAAGGAGATATTTACAAAGTAAGTTCAGAGGGTGGTGAAGCAATTCATCTTACTACCAGCGAAGCTCTCGATTATTTTCCGGTATGGTCACCCGATGGAAAATCGATCGCATTCGCATCCGACAGATATGGTAATGCGGATGTGTATATCATGCCTGCAGAAGGAGGAAGTGCAGAAAGATTGACCTATCATTCTATTGGTGATCTGCCATATTGTTTCACTCCGGATGGTAAGAATATTCTTTTTTCTTCTTCTCGCATGGATCAAAAGGATTACACACAGTTCCCTTCTCCAGGATTACCTGAATTGTATTCTGTGCCTGTTACCGGTGGAAGAGAAAGTCAGGTGTTAAGCATTCCTGCTGAGTATTGCAATTTCAATAAAGCCGGTGATAAAATGTTATTCCACGACAGAAAGGGATATGAGGATTCGTGGAGAAAGCACCATGTTTCTTCTGTAACAAGAGATGTTTGGATGTGGGAGAAGAAGGAGAATAAATTCACGAAGCTTACGGATTTTGGCGGGGAAGACAGAAATGCAGTGTGGAGTGCTGATGAAAAATCCATTTATTACCTAAGTGAGAAAAGCAATTCCTACAATGTGTGGAAGATGAGTGCAACGGATCCTGCTTCACAAACACAAGTTTCTAAGTTTGAAAAGAATCCTGTACGATTCCTGACAATTTCTAAGAACGACCTTTTGTGCTATTCACAGAACGGAGAGATCTATACGCAAGAACCCGGTTCAGAACCAAAAAAGGTTAATATCAACATCACAACAGATGAACGCTACAAAGAGATCTCAACCGAAGTATTCCCTTCAGGCGCCAGCGAATTCAATGTGGCGCCGAATGGTAAAGAAGTTGTTTTTGTTGTGCGTGGAGAAGTTTTCGTGGTTTCAGTAGAAGGTGGAATCACAAAAAGAATCACAAATACTCCTGAGCAAGAACGTAGTGTGAGTTTCAGTCCCGATGGTAAAAGCATCCTTTATGCTTCCGAAAGAAATAACATCTGGGGTATTTATAAGTCTTCTCTAATCAGAAACAATGAACTTCACTTTTTCAATTCCACAATCTTAAAGGAAGAGCCCGTGCTTGTTGGAAACACAGAAGTGTTTCAGCCTGCTTTCTCTCCGGATGGAAATGAAGTTGCTTTCATTGAAGATCGTACCGCCGTAAAAGTGATCAACCTAAAGACAAAAGCGATCCGTACTATTTTACCGGGCGATAAGAATTATTCTTATGCGGACGGAGATCAGTCATTCGAATGGTCACCGGACGGGAAATACATTTTGGTTCAATTCTTACAGGATGGAAATTGGAGAGGGGAAATCGGGCTGGTAGATGCAGAAGGAAAAGAACCTTTAAAGGATTTGACGCAAAGTGGTTTTGATGCCGGTGGAACAAGATGGTTCATGGATGGAAAGATGATGCTCTGGTTCTCTGATCGTCATGGTATGAAGAATGTGGCCAGTCATGGAAGTCAAAGCGATGCCTATGGCTTGTTCTTTACAAAATCGGCATTCGATCGATTCAAAATGAGCAAAGAAGATTATGCAATTTTAAAGGAGATTGAAGAAAAAGACAAAGCAGAACAGGAAAAGATCAAATTGCATGCCAACAAAGGAAAAGCAGATACAACTAAAAAGAAGGTTGAAAGCCTGAAAATAGATTGGGATGGATTGAATGAAAGAAAGGTCAGATTGACCATTCACTCTTCTCAGTTGGCAGATGCTGTAATGACTCCAGATGGTGAAAAATTATTTTATCTCACCCGTTTTGAAGGCGGGTTTGATCTTTGGTGCAACAAATTCAAAGAGCATGAAACCAAAATGTATCTGAAACTCGATGCAAAAGGTGCAGGCCAATTGATGATCGATAAAGAGGGAAAGAACTTGTATTTCATTGCAGATGGTAAGATCGTTCGTGTAAAAACGGATACTCCGGAAAGAAAGGATATTTCTTTCAATGCTGAAATGAACCTGGATCCTTATAAGGAAAGAGCTTATTTCTTCGAACATGAATGGCGTCAGGTTGTAAAGAAATTTTACGTGACCGACCTTCAGAAAACAGATTGGAATTATTACAAGCAAAATTACATTCGTTTCCTTCCTCACATCAATAACGGTAGGGACTTTGCCGAAATGATGAGTGAATTGTTAGGGGAATTGAATGCGTCACACACAGGTTGCAGCTTCCGTCCTCAATACAAGAATCCGGATGAAACTGCTTTTCTGGGTGCCTACTTCGATGAATCCTTCACCGGAAATGGCTTGAAGATTGCAGAAGTATTCGAAAAAGGCCCATTGGTATATGATGGTTCACAAATAAAAGAAGGTACCATCATTGAAAAGATCAATGGTAACGAGATCATGCCTACAACCAATTATTACAAATTCCTGAACCGTATTGCGGGAAAATATACTTTGCTTTCTTGTTACGATGAAAAAACAGGTAAGCGCTGGGAAGAAACGGTGAAGCCTTTATCGGTAATGAATATGTTTCCGATGATGTACAAGCGCTGGGTGAAACGCATGCAGGACATGACAGATAAATTGTCCAACGGTGAACTGGCTTATATGCACGTTCAAGGAATGGATGATGAAAGTTACCGTGAATTTTACGATCAGGTAATGGGAAAATATGTGAACAAGAAAGCATTGATCGTCGATACAAGATTCAATGGCGGTGGATGGTTGCATGATGACTTGGCAACTTTCCTAAGTGGTAAGAAATACATTGATTTTGTTCCGAAAGAAAGAAAGATCGGAGTGGAGCCAGGAAGAAAATGGATAAAGCCATCACTCGTATTGATCAGCGAAGGAAATTATTCAGATGCGCACATGTTCCCGGTTGTTTATAAAACGCTTGGTATCGGAAAACTCATTGGTATGCCAGTACCAGGTACCGGAACTGCGGTTTGGTGGGAAACTTTGCACGATGGGATGACAGTATTCGGAATTCCTGAAGTGGGCGTGAAGTCTGCTGATGGTAAGTATTACGAGAATACGCAATGTGAGCCGGATGTGAAAGTAATGAACGAATATGTTCCAATGATGAAAGGAAAAGATCAGCAATTGGAAGAAGCCGTAAAACAATTAATGGGTAAATAAATTGAATCCGGATCTGATAACAAAACTCAGATCCGGATTTTCATCTACAATGAACGCTGCTTTTAGTCTGAATAAATGCTGAATAGTTCAGTATACGCCAAATGGAGGGACTCTGGACTATTTCCCTATTTCATTTATGTCTTGTGTTTTTTTGTTCCTCTTTTTGGATTGCATTCTGAATTTTGGGATGGAGCGATCATTGATTATGCGCATTCGATAGGGCAATACGAAGGACTTAAGACTTGGTTCTTTGAAAGTGGCTGGGTGTTCCAGTACTTTCAAGTAAGAATTCTTTTTTTTATTTCGGATCTAACTTCAATGTCCTATACCACCGTCAATCATCTGGCATTATTTTGTTTTGGTCTCTTGTTGTTGCACGAAACATACTTGTTTGCTATTAATATTTTTAAACTGGATAAAAGAAATGCATCTTTTGTTATTCTTTTACTCGCAATATTTCCTGTTTGGTCAGTGCTGACAAGTTCTGTTCTTACATTTCATTTTATTTGCTTGTCTCTTGCATTCTGGAGCATTCGGATCATCCGTTCTAATTCAAAGCTTTGGAAAGTCCCGGCGTGGATATTTGTTCTGATCGTCTTCAATTTCAATTCGCTATTGGTCTTTCTTCCCTGCTTATCCTATATCTATGATCTGAGATCGGAGAGAACAAAAAGGAATTACTTGCCGGGTCTAATTACGATCATTTTATTCGGAATAGCCATCATCGAAATGCTGATCTACAAAGTCTATTTTCCTCCAACAGGAATTTATGAAGGCTATAATGCGGTGAAGACAGGATTCAAACTCCACGATATCTATATGATGTTGATCAATGCATTTCGTTTTCATTCCTATCTTCTTATTCCTTTCTTGTTTTTTATTTTCTCTTTTAAGAAAGCGGCCTTCAATGAATCAAAAAAAGATCTACTCTTGATTCTTATCTTATTCTGGGCCGGAATATTTCCTTATGTGATGGTAGGAAAATCTTCCACTTTGTTTTCTTATGCTAACTGGGACCACCGACAAGCGTTTCTGATCGCACCTGTCATTGCCTTATTCTTAGGCAAGATCATTCAATCGAGAATGAATGATACGGCGCGCATTTTTCTACTTTTAAAGCCTGCTACTGTACTTTTTTTTCTGACACTTTTGTTTCTTGGTTATGCTCTTCGTTACAACCGTCTGATCTTTGAAAAAGATCTTGCCAGTGCACTGAAGCCGGTTGAAAGTGAAATCAAAGCAGGCAGACTTCAATTGATCTGTACCGAAGTTCCTCTTCCGGAATACCGTATCTATGAGGCGAATTATTTTATGTACAGGCATTTTTCCAGGTCGGATACATGGACGAGTATAGACACGCAGTTAAAAGAAGATTTTACCGTTCCCGAACTCATTCGATC
>DAORJH010000093.1:0-7947 GCA_035438925.1 Bacteroidia bacterium
CAAAGAGCTTGCTATTTGAATTCGACTCAACAAAAAAGAACTTTTGCGTCAGCAAAAAAAGGCTTTTGTTTTCGTCTTCTTCCTTTACAGATCAGCTTCTGATCATCGAAGGGAATCAAAAGTTGAATCTGGGAACGTATCGTTCCCTTTCGAAACAAAAAGGCTTTATTGTTCAAGAAATCAGATGAAGTAGTCAACATAGGTTAAGAAACCCAAAAAAGTAGCTTGATTTGATGTTTATCATGTATATACCTATTAAATATCATGATTCCACTCGGTCTTTTCTCTAATTTTGGGGGTGCCTTAAAAGCAAATCAATGAAAAAATTCTCTCTATTTCTATTGTCCGCTTATTTCTTTTCTTCGTGTGGAAAGAAAACGGAAAGCACAACGCCTGTGATCGAAAAGATCACTGAGTCGGTCTATGCATCCGGTATCATTAAAAGTCGAAATCAATATCAGGTTTATTCAACTGTTACTGGTCTTTTGCAGGAAATTTATGTCCAAGAGGGCGACTCTGTGAACATGAATGATTCTATTCTTCGTATTCAGAATATTTCATCAGATCTCAATAGAGCAAATGCAAAGCTGGCAGCCGACCTTGCAGGATTCAATGCAAATGGAGATAAACTGAATGAACTAAAAGTGAATATTGAATTTGCAGCTTCAAAAATGAAGAATGATTCTGCCATGTTCGCAAGACAACAGTCTTTGTGGTCGCAACAGATCGGCACAAAAAATGAACTTGAACAAAGGGAATTAGCCTTTAAAAATTCGGTGGCTAATTACAGAGCAGCGCTTTATCGCTTGAATGATGCCAAAAAACAACTGGAAACAAATGCATTGCAGGCTCTCAATAATCTAGAAATTAGCAATTCACAAGCGGGAGATTTTATATTAAAAAGCAAGTACAAAGGAAGAGTATACAGCATTTTAAAGGAAAAGGGAGAGTTGGTGAGTCCACAAAGCCCAATTGCTGTAATAGGAGATGCTTCTGATTTTGAGATTCAGCTGCTAGTGGATGAGTATGACATCACTCGTGTCAAGCCGGGACAAAAAGTAATGATCTCATTAGACAGTTATAAGGGAAAAGTATATGAGGCAACAGTAAGTAAGATCGATCCAATCATGAATGAAAGAACAAGAACATTCAGAATCACTGCAGAATTCATATTGAAACCGGAAGTACTTTATCCAAACTTAACGGCTGAGGCAAATATCATCATTCAAAGCAAAGAGAAAGCTTTGCTCATTCCCAGAAACTTTTTGATCGGTGATAGCCTAATAATAAATGAAAAGAAAGAAAAAGTTAGAGTAAAAACCGGATTAATGGATTATAATAAAGCGGAAATACTTAGTGGAATAAGTGTGGGCGAAAAGATCATCAAACCTTAAAGATGTACAGTCTGGTCTTTAAAATAGCGATCTCCTTACTGAAAGCAAGACTGAAACAAACAGTTGTTGCTGCCGTTGGTGTTACTTTCAGTATTATGATGTTCATTACCTTACTAAGTTTTATGACCGGACTCAACGACCTTCTGGATGGACTGATACTCAACAGAACTCCTCACGTTCGTCTTTTCAAGGAAATAAGACCCAACTCAGTTCAACCTATTGAGCTATCAAAAGAAAATGGAGGCTATAATTTCATTCATTCAATTCGTTCAAGTAACAGCAGAAAAGAGATCTATAACAGCGCAGCAATCATCAGGGCCATCAAAAATGATAAAAGAGTGATTGGAGTTGCGCCTAAAATAATGGCTCCTGTTTTTTTTAATGATGGAGCAATCGAAATAACCGGTAATATGAATGGAATAGATGTTGAAGCCGAGGCGAATCTTTTCCATTTTCAAGATTATGTGGTTGAAGGTTCATATAACGATTTAAAAAATATCGGAAACAGTATCATTCTTGGAACAGGCCTTGCTCAAAAACTCATGGTGAACATTGGTGATGTTGTTGTTGTAACCACTTCACAAGGCGAACAGTTTTCATTGAAAACGGTGGGTAAATTTCAATCTGGTCTTGCTGATCTTGATAAAGTGCAAAGCTTCGCATCTATCAGCACTGTACAGAAATTACTTGGAAAGGGGAATGAATACATAACTGATATACAAGTGAAATTGTACGATCTGAATCTGGCACCGGGCGTATCAAAAGAATATGCCGAAACTTTCAAAACAGATGCCGAAGATATTCAAACTGCCAATGCCCAATTCGAAACAGGCAGCAGCGTGCGCTCCATCATTTCTTATGCAGTTGGAATTACCTTGCTAGTCGTTGCCGGTTTTGGGATCTACAATATTCTCAACATGATGATATTTGAAAAAATGGATTCCATTGCTATTCTTAAAGCAACGGGTTTCTCCGGAAAAGACGTGAAGTCCATTTTTCTTCTGATCGCATTGATCATTGGTGTTTCCGGTGGTGCGATGGGCTTGATCCTGGGTTTACTTTTATCGTATGGCATAGATCAGATCCCTTTTCACGCCATGGCCATTCCGTCTGTCACCACCTATCCCATTAATTACAGCTTAATCTTTTATTTGATCGCAGGTGTTTTTTCCGTGATCACAACTTACTTCGCCGGTTTTTTTCCGGCACGAAAAGCAGGGAAAATAGATCCTGTTGTTATCATCAGAGGAAAATAAGGAATTATGAAAGTACTCGAGGCAAAAAATATCTGCAAACAATTTCATGATCCTGTCACTATTGATGTTTTGCAAAATATAAATTTCAGCATCGACAAAGGTGAATTTGTGTCCGTCATCGGGAAATCAGGTTGTGGTAAATCAACATTACTCTACATTCTTTCTACAATGGATACTGATTTTAAAGGGGAGCTTCTTATTAACGAACAATCAACGGCCAACAAAACAGAAAAAGAACTTTCTGCCATCAGAAATGAAAAGATAGGATTTGTGTTTCAATTCCATTATTTATTGAATGAATTTTCTGTTCTTGAAAATGTGATGCTACCCGGATTGAAGCTGGGAAAATTTTCGCGTGACGAGGTGGAAGCAAGAGCCATGGAAAGATTAAAGAAACTGGACATTGAAAAGATCGCTTTGAAAAGTGCGAATCAGATCTCAGGTGGAGAAAAACAAAGAGTAGCAATAGCCAGAGCACTCATCAACGACCCTTTGATCATCATGGGTGATGAGCCAACGGGTAATCTGGACAAAAAGAACAGTGAAAATGTATTTGAAATATTCAGACAGTTAAGAGAGGAATTCAACCAGACACTTTTAATTGTCACACACGACAATGAGTTTGCACGGAAAACCGGAAGAGTGATTGAGATGGAAGACGGTAGGATCATTAAACAATAAAAAAATCCCGGACATTTCTATCCGGGATCCTTTTAATTATTTATCGCTTAAAGCGCCTGAGAAAATCCTTCTTTGATCTTGTCAGCCTTGTAAAGACCTCCGTATAATTTATCCTTTATTTTGCTAAAGCATTCAATTGTATATTTTACATCCTCTAGCGTATGCACAGCAGTTGGTATCAAACGCAAAATGATCATGCCTTTAGGTATCACAGGATAAACAACCATTGAACAAAAGATCCCGAAATTCTCACGCAGATCGATCACCATATTGGTTGCTTCAGGAATTGATCCATTCAAGTAAACAGGAGTAACCGGACTATTCGTTTCACCGATATTGAATCCTGCTTTTTGTAATCCTCCTTGCAATGCACGTGTGATCTCCCATAACTTTTCTCTGTATTCAGGATGATTACGCATTAATTCAAGACGTTTCAAAGCTCCGACAACCAATGGCATAGGCAAACTCTTTGCAAAGATCTGACTGCGCATATTGTATCTTAAGAAGGTGATGATCTCTTTTGTTGAACTGATGAATCCGCCGATCAACGCAAATGATTTAGCAAATGTTCCGAAATAAATGTCAATTCCATCCTGACAACCTTGCTCTACACCGGTTCCTCCACCTTTATTTCCCATTGTACCTATACCATGTGCATCGTCAACGAACAAACGGAAATTATAACGTTTCTTCAATTCAACGATCTCCTTTAATTTTCCCTGATCTCCACGCATACCGAATACACCTTCCGTGATCACTAAGATACCTCCTCCTGTTTGCTCTGCTAATTTCTTTGCGCGCTCCAGTTGCTTCACGCAATCATCAATATCATTGTGTTTGAAAACATAACGTTTACCCATGTGCAGACGAACACCGTCCAGAATACAAGCGTGACTTTCTGCATCATAAACAATAACATCATGTCGATCCACAATGGAATCAATTGCCGAAACCATGGCCTGATAACCGAAATTACAAAGGATGGTATCATCTTTTTGAACAAATGCAGATAATTCTCTTTCCAATTGCTCATGGAAATCCGAATTTCCACTCATCATCCTTGCCCCCATTGGCAATGCCAATCCATATTTCGCAGCCGCTTCAGCATCTGTTTTTCTTACTTCCGGATGATTTGCAAGACCCAAATAATTGTTCAAGCTCCAGTTCAGTAATTTCTTACCGCGAAAATCCATGTGGGGATTGATCTCACCATCTAATTTTGGAAAAGTAAAATACCCGTGTGATTCTTTCGCATGCTCACCGATCGGCCCGAGATTGGCCTTGATTTTTTCAAAAATATCTTTCATAAAGCTTTTATTAAGGTCTGAGATGCAAAGATAATTGTTTTAGAACGAATAAAAAAGGATCCGGAAAGCCTTGTAATTAGGGCATTTTCAGGCAATAAGCATGTTTTTAAGCATGGTTTTATGGAATTCGGCAATACCCTGCATCTTAATTTCAAAGAACAAGCATATAAACTAAAAAATATACCGTCATGGAAACAAGCAAAACTAAAAAAACCTCCTCACTCTTTGCGCTGGCAATTGCTGCCACTTCGCTGCTTGCGTGGGTGACCCCTAGTGATTACTACCAATCACTTGTTGAGAATGATCTGATCAGATCAATCAAAGAAAAATTAAGTGCATACAATACACATCTACCGGAAGAACGTTTGTACCTGCAAATGGATAAACCCATGTATGAACCCGGTGATGATATTTGGGTGAGTGCCTATGTAAGAGATGGTATCAGCTTGAAAGCTTCAAAAAACAGCGACATCATTCACTTTGAATTGATCAATCCAAAAGGAACGGTTGAAAAGAAAATAAGCGTGATCGCCAAAAACGGTAAGGCGGCCGGCGATTTTTCGCTTGATAAGGAGGCCCTTGGCGGACTTTATAAAATTCGTGCGTATACGAACTGGATGAAAAACGAATCCGGCGCAGGTGGAGAAGAAAATGCTTTTGAAAAAGAAATTCAGGTACAGGATGTTGTTCTTCCTGCATTAAAAATGAAACTAGATTTTGAGAGGAAAGCATTTGGCGCAGGTGATGAAGTGATTGCAAAACTTGAATTGAATACAAATGAAAATAAGCCACTAGCTGATCATAAAATAAAATTCATTGCGAGTTTGAATGGTTCAAAGATCATTAACAAAGGTGATGTGACAGATGAAAATGGAATTCAATACATCAAATTCCAGCTTCCTGCTGAATTAAAAAGCAATGACGGCCTTCTTAATATCATGATCGACTATAACGGAAGTACAGAAAGTATTTCTCGTTCCATACCTATTGTCCTAAATAAAATAAAACTCACACTGTTTCCCGAAGGTGGAGATATGATCCAGGGACTTGACAACACGGTTGCCTTCAATGCACTGAATGAATTCGGAAAGCCGGCCGACATTGAAGGAGTTGTGCTTACTGAAAAAGGTAGTCGCGTTGCATCCTTCAGCAGCTTTCACCAAGGAATGGGAGCTTTCAAGATCAATCCACAGCCTAATGAAAAATACCATGTGAAGATCACGAAACCGGAAGGCATCAAAGAAACCTTCCTTCTTCCTGAGTCATTGGAAAGAGGTTATAACATGAGTGTAGATAACTCCAAAGAAGGAGAAGTAAGCTTGAATATCAATTCCACCGAAAAAGAAGCTTTAGCCGTAGTGGCTCAGGTAAGAGGTAAAGTTTATTACTCTACTCTGATCGATGCAAAACCGGGTACTACAAAATTCGTTTTCCCAACTTCTGATTTTCCAACAGGAGTTGCTCAGATCACACTTTTTGATTCTGAAGGAATTGCCAGAGCAGAACGCCTTGCTTTTGTGAACAAGAACAGACAATTGAATATTTCTGTTGAAACAGAGAAAGAAAAATACCTTCCACGCGAAAAAGTAAAAATGACCTTGAATGTGAAAGATGAAAGAGGTATGCCTATACCTGCAAATCTCTCCATGGCTGTTGTGAATGATCAATTCCTCTCTTTTGCAGATGACAAATCGGGAAATATCCTTTCACAATTGTTATTACAGCAAGATGTAACCGGTAAGATCGAAGAGCCTGCTTTTTATTTTAATTCAAAGGAAGCAAAAGCAGATAAAGCTTTGGATTATTTGCTTATGACATCTGGATGGAGAAGATTTTCATGGGAAAAAGTAATGGAGGAAGAACTTCCACAGATCATGTATCCGGCTCAAAAGGCAATTGTGTCTGGTTACATATATGATGCTTACACAGGAAAAGCAATTGAGGACGTTACAATTAAAACAAATAACGGAAAAGAATACAAAGCGGATGCTGATGGAAAATTCAGTTTAAGATACCTGGATCTTTCTTCACCACAAAATTTAAACTGTCTGGCGAAAGGTTATTATGCCCAAACACAAACAGTGTACGATTACAATCAAAATATGGTCTTTTATCTGTACAAAGAAATGCCTCAGCAAATTGGATGGCGTCACTCAAAGGCTGGAGCCGGCAGAGCTGCTGTTCATCCCAATGATATTCCGGCCTCAATGGCAAGAGAAGAAATGGCAATGGAAATGGCACCTCAACTTGATGCAGTAATGAGTCAGAATAATCTAAAGAAAATGGCGAAAGGTCCGGGGAATGACAAACAAAAATTCAACGAACAAGAAAAAGCCGAACCCAAAAAAGCAGAAGGAAAAGAGATCGCAAAAAAAGAAGAACAGTTAAAGGACAGAGATGATGCAAAAGTTGCTGTTGCAGGAAAAATTGAGGACAGAAGATTTCGTAATCTGGCAGACGATGAAAGTAATCTTGGGTCAGGAGAACAACTTCCACAAAATATTTATTACCGTGCAAGACAATTCTACGCACCTAAATACAATAAAGAAGAAAATGTGGAGAACAGAACAGATTTCAGAAATACCATTTACTGGAATCCAAATGTAGAAATAGGTTACTCAGGCAAAAAAACAATTGAGTTCTATGCATCAGATGATATTACTTCATTCCGTACAACAGTTGAAGGAATAGGAAATAACGGACTGGTGGGCAGAACAGAGAAGAACTTCTTCTCACAATTGCCATTTGCAATGACCACAAAAATTCCGGTTGAAGTAGCAACGGAAGATTATGTTTCAATTCCCTTAACATTGAAAAATAATACGGATGGTCCATTAGGTGGTTTAATCACGATCACAGCACCCGACGGTTTAAAGGAAATTGCGAAATTGAATCCGGTACAAACCATCATGCCGGGTGCTGCTAAAACGATCTATCTAGATTATAAAGTATTGGATAAGATCGGATACGGAGAATTCACAATTGGATTCAAAGCATGTGGACTTGGAGATGCATTCACACAAAAGATAAAAATTGCGCCAAAAGGTTTTCCGGTACAAACATCTTTTGCAGGTCAGGAAACAGAAAAGGAGTATGAATTCGAGATCAAAAAGCTGGTGAATGGATCTTTAAAAGCAAGTTTCAGCGCTTACCCAAATGTAGTTTCAGATCTAATGAAAGGAGTTGAAGGAATTTTGCAGGAACCTTATGGTTGTTTTGAGCAAACATCCTGCACGGCCTATCCAAACGCAATGGTGTTGGATTACATGAAGAACACTGACAGCAAAGACAATAAAACTTTAGCAAGAG